>DATLVQ010000176.1:0-5696 GCA_035577325.1 Bryobacteraceae bacterium
ATCATTGCTTTCTTTGTGGCAGTGGCATCCGGGCAGCCCGTTATCCCTTTGAAACGTTTGGCGACACCAGTATCAATGTCGGGTGTGATCTTAGATTCAAGCGGCCATGCAGTGGCCGATGTCGAGATCTACGAGAGCAGAGCGGCACGTTCGGGAGTAGCCCGATGGGGAAAGGCCCGCTGGGAAATAGTGCGAGGGGATCAAAAAGGCCGCTTTAGCATACGCACCGATGCACCTTGCGTCGTCTTTCGTAAGCCTGGGTTCGAGAGCCTGCGCGTTCGATGCATTCAACAGACCAAACAAACCGTGATCACGCTTGTGCGAGCGAGTCGCCTACTGCCAGTCTGCTCGGCGAACTCAGAGTGCGCAGGATTGCCGCGCAGCTCATTCTGCTTTCCGAAAGTAGCTGGCATTCACGCAGGTGATCCGTATTCAACCGGAGATAGCACGGCGCGCGATTTTTCCTCAATCCGCAACAAAGACGCAACGCTTACGCACGATTGCTGTGGGTGGGTGACTACCGACGGGTTACCGGCTCTTGGCGATGTATGGCAATCAGTTTCATACAGAGAGACGGTATACGAGGTTGGTGGACTAGTGATTCTCGACGCCAGGGGCACCTCGAGTTCTGGCAGTGTGTGGCATTTTTTAGGTAGGGATGGCGAATTCGCTGGCTACCAAGGTTACAGTGGTCTCGATGCTAAGGATGCCTCCTTATTGGATGCGGTGCTCGACGGAGTGTGCATTCGAAACCGGGCACGTTGACAAGATGCAGCCTATCGGCTCGGCTCAAGCAGGCGCAAGGTATACACTGTGGCGGTATGCCGCTCGTCTTCTCGTGGCCTTACGGCCTGATTTTCCTGGCCGCGATGTTCTGGGCGTTTGCGCCGGAGTTTCGGATTATTTCGAGGCAGACCGAACCGTTGACGAGCGCGCAGGACGCCGGCTCGAAGCGGGTGATTGCGATCGGCCAAGGGCTGGCGATGCTGGCTGCGTTCGCAATCGCGGCGAGCGTGCCGGCTGGGAGGCTCGCGCATCCCTTCGCGCTGTTCTGGGCGGGCCTGGCCACGACCGTCGCGGGCAGCCTGCTGCGGCGCCATTGCTGGCGGATGCTGGGGGCGAGCTTCACGGGCGCGGTGATCGTGCGGCCCGATCAAGCGGTGGTTGACCGCGGCGCTTACCACTACGTGCGCCATCCGTCTTACACGGCGGGCGCGATCCTCTTCCTCGGTATCGGACTGGCTCTCGGCAACTGGATCGGGCTGGTGGTGCTGATGGGCGCGGTCTTGGCTGTTTACGGCTATCGCGTCGGCGTGGAGGAGCGCGCGTTGCTCGGGACGATTGGGGAGCCGTACAGGAGCTATATGAGGCGCACGAAGCGGTTTGTGCCGTTTGTGCTATAAGCGACGGGGGGCCGCGAGATCTACTTGCGACACCGCCTGGAGAAGGCCTCTCGTTCCCGACAGATAGTCCTCAAGCGATCATGTTCGACGAGATTTCGGCCCACCGCAAAGTACTTATCTCACTGACATGCTCTCGTTTCTCTACCGCCTGGCCGACCATCTTCGCCAGTGTGCGCGGCGGCGCGGCGTCGATCCCGATCTGGCGGCGGGGCGGCGGGGGGAGGATCTGGCGCACCGGTTTCTGCGGCGGCAGGGATTCACGGTTGTGGCGCGCAATTTCCGGCCGCGGTCAGCGGGGGCGGGAGAAGTGGATCTGATCGCCTGGGAGCGGGAACGGCTGGTTTTCGTCGAAGTGAAATCCCGCGCCACCGACGATTACGGCACCCCAGACCGCGCCGTCGATCCGGAAAAGCAGCGGCATATTGAGCGGGCCGGGCGTGAGTATGCCCGCCGGGCGAATGTCGATTTTGGGCTGGTGCGCTTCGATATCGTGAGCGTGCTGCTGACACGGCCGCCGAAAATCGAATTGCTGCGGGATGCCTTCGGGCCGCGACGGACGCTATAATAGCGGGTCGCCGGTTTGCCGGCCGGGCACGACATTTTTCGTAACCACAAGGTTCTCACTCATTGCCAGAACTTCGTAAAGACCCAGTCACGGGCCGGTGGGTGATCATCGCCACCGACCGCGCACGGCGGCCGTCGGACTTCAGCCGCGAGCCGGTAGTCATCGGCCAGCCCACGCGCTTCTGCCCCTTCTGCTACGGCAACGAACAGAAAACGCCGCCTGAAGTGCTGGCATATCGCGTGAACGGCGGGCCGAATCAGCCGGGCTGGTCGCTGCGCGTGATCCCGAACAAGTTTCCGGCGCTGGGTATTGAAGGAGATTTGACGCGCACGGGCGACGGCATGTTCGATAAGATGTCGGGCATCGGCGCGCATGAAGTGATTGTCGAAACTCCGGATCACACGGCGACCCTCGCCACCATGAGCGACAAGCAAGTGGAAGACGTGCTCTGGGCGTTTCGCGAACGCGTGCTCGATCTGAAACGGGACCACCGGCTGCGCTATATTCTGCTGTTCAAGAATCACGGCGAGGCGGCCGGCGCGTCGCTCGAGCACCCGCACTCGCAGCTGATCGCGCTGCCGGTGATTCCCAAGCGCGTGAAGGAAGAACTGGACGGGGCGAAGCAATACTACGATTTCAAAGAGCGCTGCATCTATTGCGACCTGGTGCGGCAGGAATCGCAGGCGGCCGTTCGACTGGTGACGGAGACCGACCGTTTTGTGGTGATTGAGCCCTACGCCGCGCGTTTCCCGTTCGAGACCTGGATTGTGCCGAAGCACCACGATTCGCATTTTGAAGACGTGCAGGCGCCGGACGTGCAGAATCTGGCGTGGGTGCTGCGCACGACGCTGCGCAAGATCGATAAGACGCTCGAGAAGCCGGCCTATAATTTTCTGATCCATACCGCGCCCGCGCAGGAGGCGCCGATGCCGCATTACCACTGGCACATCGAGATCATGCCGCGGCTGACGAAAGTGGCGGGCTTCGAATGGGGCGCGGGCTTCTACATTAATCCCACGCCACCGGAGGAGTCGGCGCAGTTTTTGCGTGATGCGGGGCTGGGGTAGTCATAATAATGCGGTGGCCGGCGCACCCGGCCCGTTAGGAGAATCGATGCGGATTTCTGAATTGCGCAACGTAGCGAAGCCGGTCAAGACCGGATTCGGGCTGCTCTTATTTTTAGCGTGCTCGTTCGCTCTTTTCGGCGAGACCAAGAAGATTCTGGTCGAGACCGACAGCGAGGACTTCGTCAAAGACCTGCAGAGCGCGTCTTCCCAGGTGCGGGTTGTAGGCGTGACGAAGGCCAACGCGATGCAGGAGATCGGCGACGCCGACGCGTATGTGGGCGCCATCACGCCGGCGGAAGTACGGGCGGGCAAGAAGTTGAAGTGGGTGCAGATTATGAGCGCGGGCGCCGAGACCGTGCTGTTCAAATCCGGCGGCAACGATCTGCGCGACAGCAACATCGTTCTCACCAATAACAAGATCGTGCAGGGCATCGAGATCGCCGACCACGCGTTCGCCATGCTGCTGATGCTCTCGCGCGATCTCTACACTTTCTACGACAACAAGCAGCACGAGCTGTGGCAGCCGCCGCGGCCGTTCCCGGGCATTGAGCTGAACGGGCGCAATGCAGTGGTGATCGGGGTGGGCGGCATCGGGATGCAGATCGCGACGCGCGCCTGGGCGTTCGGCATGAATGTGGTGGGTGTCGATCCGGAAGACAAGCCGTTCAGCCCGTTTCTCAAAAAAGTGGTGAAGCCGGACCAACTGGATGAAGTGCTGCCGGACGCCGATGTGGTCTTTGTCTCGGCGCCACACACGCCCATGAGCAACAAGATGGTGGGCGCGAAAGAATTTGAATTGATGAAGAAGGACGCATATTTTATTGCGGTCAGCCGCGGCGGTCTTTACGATATGGGCGGGCTGGTCAAGGCGCTCGACAGCAAGCGGCTGGCGGGAGCGGGCGTTGATGTCACCGATCCGGAGCCGTTGCCGAAGGGCCATCCGCTATGGAAATTTCCCAACGTTGTGATCACGCCGCACGTCGCCGGGCGGTCAGATAAGGACCGCGCGCGCATGGTGGGGACCATCAAAGAGAACATCCAGCGCTTCGTAGACGGCAGACCGCTGGTGAATGTGGTGGATAAACAGAAGGGGTATTGAGCCATACCCGTTAACGGCTGAGTTCTCCGCCGTTTCACCGGCTCGATTGGAAGCATTCGCGCGAGGCGCCGTTTGCGCTTTCATTGTTTTCAGCCGAAGCCCGGTAACGAACACCGTCACCACTGACCACACCGGCGACTTCGTTGTGCGTCAGGTATCTCACAGGAGCGGATGGGCCTATACGCTGCACGACCTCGACCAGGCCGCTCAACACGGCAATCTCCGCACGCGTGATCTTTTGGCTGAGCATGACACCGCTGCCCTCGACGATCAGGAACGGGCGGTGAGCATACTGACCGCCGATCCCGTCATGCACGTCGGAAACAGGAATCGAGCATGGAATCATCGGCGCCGGGTGCCCCAGGAAGATGGCCTGACAAGGATAGAGGACGCCGCCCCGCAGAATCCGACGGGAGGTGGCGTCCGTGCCGAGCGCATGAAGCGCATCGGTTTGCGGTATCCGCCATGGCGAAATACAGGCAAGCTGTTCCAACAGAGTCTTTCGTGCCACTGGGGGGCGGCGTGGGACGATCGCCAGGCGGCACTCGACTTCGCCGAGAAGGACTTCAACGGCGTTGCAGTCCGGGCCGCATATCACCAGACCGTGATTGCCCAGCACAAAGACATCCGTATCCGGCCGGCTGGACGCTACTTTTTCCATTTCGCTCGCCAAGGGACGTCCGGAAGGCACGTAGGGAATCCATTGCCAGCGTAAACCAGAAAGCCTTTCGGCCAGCTCGGACTCTGCGTCCTGCCGGACGGCCCAGGCGATAGCGTTGACCGAATGCACGTGTACGACGACGCCATGCGGTACCACAGCATGCATAAAAGTCTCGATCGAAGCGGAGATCGTTTGAGACGCAGGCCGCGTGGCGAGATCGGCTGCCCGAGTGGAATCCGCCGCCAGATCTGTATGGCGCGCCAGCCGCTCTTTGGCCTCCGCCAGCGGCACGGGAACGAAGATCTCCTGCCGGTCCGCATCCGCCATCCACTTGCCGGAAGCCTTGATCCACAGAACGCCATCCAGCTTGATGGACGTGTTGCCGCTGCTGGCTTGCACGAGCAGCGGGTCCTGCCCCAAACGAGCCGACAGCCGCAACAGTGGACCTAAAGCAGACCGGATATCGGGAAATCGTGCCGCGGCGGTTCCGCTCATGGGAATCGATGTCTCCTAGATTGAATCATATGGCGCAAGGTATCAGGTCTTCGTTACTTTCTACGGCAAAACAGGCAATTCATTTCGGGGCCCCGATTGTCCGGCGCGATTTGCCCGGGCCTGACCAAATTTGATAGAGGCATTGAAAATCGCTCCCACGCGAATCAAGCCGCCTAATTTGTGCGCCGCGACGGCTGCCAGGCCCATGGAGGCGACGCACCCGCACGAACCGCAGTCGGGCTTTCCGCCGAACTGGCAAGGTGTGATTCTGGTCTTCAGATCCGCCGACAACGTTATGGTAGTCAGCGCAAACACGCAATCCTCCGGACGCTGTGGCGGGGATGCAAACTGCCGGATCAGCCCTTCCGGCATGTCGAGTTTCGGATATTGCTTGCGTAGTTCGAGC
>DATLVQ010000177.1:0-32932 GCA_035577325.1 Bryobacteraceae bacterium
CCGTTCGGCAACGGAGTGCAGGATAATGGCGTCCCGCTCAAGTCTGCGGCCATGCCACTTGCCACTGTCCTGAAAAATGCAGGATACCGGACAGCGGCGTTCGTGGGAAGCTTCGTTTTGGACCGGCGTTTCGGATTGAGCCGAGGCTTCGACGTGTACGACAGCCCCTTTGACCTTCACAACAAGACCGCAACGGGCGCGCTCGATCGCAAGCGGCCGGGAGCCCAGGTGGCTGAAGCCGCAATGCGCTGGCTGGAGCGCAATTCAAGTGCGCCCTTTTTTCTTTTTCTCCACTTGTACGACTTGCACGCACCCTACGACCTCCCGCAGGACCCTCGTCTGCGCCACGGCGAGACGGGCTATGACGCCGAGCTGGCCTACGTGGACGGAGTTCTGGGGGATTTTCTGGCGTTCCTGGACCGTCGTCAGCTTTTGCAAAAGGCGCTGATCGTGTTCACCTCCGATCATGGAGAGGGCCTTGGACAGCATGGCGAGAGCACCCACGGTTATTTCATTTACCAGAGCACTCTTCATGTGCCCCTCATCATTCACTGGCCGGCAGGGTCCAGGCGCCTTTCGCAGAACCGCGTAGATGAAACGGCTAGCCTGCTCGACGTCGCACCCACGATTTTGGATGCGATCGGACTTACCCGTCCGAGCGAGATGCGAGGCCGTAGTCTGATCCGAGCCGGCAGCGGTGAAGAAGTTTATTCGGAGAGCGTCTATGCACGAAATCACTTTGGCTGCGCAGCTTTGCGAAGTCTGCGGGTGGGCCGTTACAAGTACATCGATGCACCGAAGCCTGAGTTGTACGATCTCTCCAGTGACCCGAACGAGCTACAAAACCTTTACGAGCAGCAGCGTTCGAGGGCCACGGTGCTGCGCGAGCGGATCATCGCGGTGCGTTCCAGCTCTCCGGCCGGTCCCTCCAGCAAGCCTCCCACGCCTGAAACCATCAACGCCCTCCGTTCACTCGGCTACCTGAGTGGGCCCGCGAGTTCCAGCCGTCTCGAACCCCGAGTGGATCCGAAGGATCGAATCGGAGACTTTGAACAGTATGCCGGCGCGCTGGCGCTCGCGTCCGCAGGCAAGCTGGCTCAATCCAACGGCTTGTTGGAGAAACTGCGCGATAAGCTACCTGAGGTTGTGGACATCCGGATCAACCTCAGCTTGAACCAGCAGCGACTCGGCGAGTACGGCCAGGCCGCGCGTGAACTTAAGCAAGCACTCGCGCAGGCTCCTTCGAACACTGAAGCGCATTCCGATCTGGGGCTCTGCTACTTCCGGCTCGGCCAGCCCGGCGAAGCCATCAGGGAGCTCCAAGCTGCACTGGCCCTTGAGCCATGGGACACGCGAGCCGAGGAGTTGCTTGCCGAAACATATATTCATGAGAAGGATTACACAAAAGCTCGTGCCCATCTGAATCACCTTCTGTCCATCGATCCCCACAACTACACGGCGCACTACAATCTGGGTGTCTTCGCGGCGATTGAGAAGAATTGGAGCGAAGCGCAGCGGCGAATGCTCTCCGCGCTCCATACCGATCCTGGCTCGGCTGAGGCCCACAACACCTTGGGCGGCATCTATCTACAGGGCGGCGAATTGGAACGTGCGCGCCATCAGTTCGAGGAGGCCATCCGACTGCAAACAAAGTTCGCGCAGGCGCATTACAATCTCGGTCTGGTCTTGCAGAAGCAAGGAAAGAGCGAGGAGGCCGCGCGAGAGTTCCAGGCCGCGCTCGAGGCAGAGGGTTCCTCCGGCACGGGTGCAACGGTGAAGCGCTGATAACGTACTTGCGCGCGCCCTTGCTTTGATCCTGCCACAGGTGTTAGTATACCCAAGCAGGTGACAGGTGCAAGGTGTTAGCACACGCCGTCTGCGGAATCTTCAACCTAACATCTGAAACCTGGCACCTAACACCTGGTCAATACCGCCAGCTCTTGACGTCCGCTCCTTTCGGCGCTGTCTTCAGCATCCACGCCTCCATCTGCGGCATGTAGCGCTGGTTGATGGTGAGCCGCGATATCTTGACGGGCACCGACGGGTCGCCCGAATAACAGTGCGGCTGGTACGGGCCGTAATCGAAATCACCCGCATAGTACGGTCCGCTTCCGGCTTCCTTCGTGCTCTCGAGAAAAGTTTCCAGCAGGCGCACGGCACGGTCCAGGTAGTACGTGTCGCGCGTCCCCACCTTGATGTGCAATTTGCCTACCAGCTTCGGCCCCAGCGTTTTCCAGTCGCGCTCCATGATATAGCGCAGGTCGTAGTGCTCTTTCCAATATTGCGCCACTTCGTGGTCGATCATGCCGGTGCGTTTGTCGAAAATCGGCTTAGGATAGCCGTCGGACCCGATCGGGCTGAAGACTGCCTGCCAGATATCCAGCTGCTCGGTCGAGCGGCCATGGCTGCCCAGCGTGGCTTCCCAGCGCGCGTCGTCCTGAATGGTGGAGATCAGCATATCGTCGGGCTTGCGCGTCGAGGGGCGCGGTACCATTTTCCAGTCGCTATCCTCCCAGTACGCGTTCTTGTCTTTGTAGATGTCGATTGACTGGTAAGCGCGAAAGTCCACCGGGTCCGGGCAATCGCACCACGAGCCGTTGAAAACATCGGGGTAGAAGATTTGCTGCGCCAGCGCCTCCCAACCGCCGGTTGAGCCGCCGGTCAGGACGCGCGCCCACGGCTGGCCAATGGCACGATAGGTTTTTTCCACGTGCGGCATGAATTCATCGACGATGGCGTCGCCGTACGGGCCGACATTCACCGAGTTCACCGCGTAGGAATCGTCGTAATACGGGTTGGCGTGCTGGATGCTCACGATGAGCATGCGCGGCAGCCGGCCCGAAGTCCAGTCCTGATAAAACTTGTAGCTATACTCGGCCATCAGCCGGTCGTCGCCTTTCAACTCCGGCGTGGGCGGCCGATCGCGGAATTCAACGGGAGTGGCGAAGCTCTCCTTGAAATGGCCCTGATAATAGATCACCGGATAGCGCGCGTCGGGGTGCTCGTCGAATCCATCCGGCAGCAGCACCACGCCGCCGATATACATGGGCCGGCCCCAGAATTTCGACAGCAACTTGCTTTCGATGCGGAAATGTTTGACGTACTTGTTGTCCTTGGGCGGCGTGATGGGCGGAATGATTTTCGTCAGCGTGATCTTGAAGGGATGGTCGCTCGCGCCGCCGATATGAATCTTTTTCGGTTCGCTCATCAGGTTTCCGGGCGACGAATTCCAGTGCTGTCCCTCGCCCTGGTCCATATGAAATTTGAGAACGTGGCCATCGGCGCGATGGAAGGTCTCGTACACACTCAGCACGGCCTGCAGGTAGTAATCACCCTCGGGCACGTCCCGCAGGCTTTCGCGCGGATAGCCCTGCGAGGACTCGTCGATAACCGCGGCCTGGCCAGGGCCGAGGCCGTCTACATCGGCGCCGAAAATCTGCTGCGTGTCCAGGCCTTCGCCGATCTGGAAGCGCGGCTCTTTGTCGTCTTTCTTCGCTAGTATCAATAGCACGCGGCCATCGAGCGGCATCTGACGCAGCGAAACGGGAAATACAATCTCGAAGCGGGCCGGCTGCCGGGAGTGGCCGCTGGTAGAACCAGTAACAATGAGGCTGAGTGCGATCAAAATTCCCGCGGCGTACCGTTTTTTCATCGCATCCACCCGTTGAGCCTCATCCACGCTTCCAGACGTCCCGGCCACGAAGACAAAATCGGATCGAACAGCGCGAGCCCGACGCCATGTTCGCCGCGCTCGTAGATGTGCATCTCCGCCGGCACACCCGCTTTGCGCAGCGCCAGATAAAAAAGCACGCTATTCTCAGGCGGAACGCCGGTGTCTCCGCTCGTGTGGAACAGAAATGTCGGCGGCGTTTGCGGCGTCACCTGCGTTTCGTTCGAGAGGCTCGCCGCCAGCTTCGGATCGGGATTATCACCCAACAGATTACGCATCGAGCCGCGGTGCACATATGGCGTGATGAACGAGATCACGGGGTAACAGAGGACCATGAAATCGGGACGCGAGCTGGCCCGATCGATGGGATCGGGCGCGCTCGATGGCAGGCCCGTGTCGAAATGCGTGCCCGCAGTCGAGGCGAGGTGCCCGCCGGCCGAAAATCCCCAGATACCGATCTTGCCCGGCTCGACTCCGTAATCTGCCGCATGGAATCGCGCAAAACGAAGCGCGCGCTGCGCATCGCCCAGCTCAATGGGGTGATGGTAGCGCGGCCCCAGGCGATAGCGCAAAACAAACGCCGCCACGCCGCGCGCATTCAGCCAATCGGCAATCTGCTTGCCCTCATGGTCCACCGCCAGCATGCCGTAACCGCCGCCAGGGCACACGACAACGCCGCTATGCTCGCCGTTCGTGTGTGGAAGATAGATGGTCAGGCTCGGCTTGTCGGTGTCTTCGTTGCCGAGAGCGCCCGGCGCGCCGTGCGGCCAGAGCAGTTCGACCTTGGGGGCCGGTGCATGTTGACCGTAAGCGAGCGTCGCAAAGAACAATGGCGTCGCTATGAGCAGTATGGATCGCATGGATTTGTGCACAAGTGCACATGATATCGCGGCGCAGTACGCCACCGACTACTGGGCTTTCTTACTTAAGGCGGTGCGCCGGTCTTACTTAAGGCGGTGCGCCGGTTCAGGCTTCGCCGCCGTCCGAATTGATGGGCAGCCATTCCGCATTGTCATTTCTTGCCTTTATTCTTTGCTGCTCCCCTGCGTACCGCGGCAGGGCTCTTCTTTCCGCTTGGCCTGGCGTTCTTCTCAGTCCGTAGCCTCCACGCCGTGCGCAGCGCGCCTGCCAGTACATCCTCATTTGTCACAGCGAGGCGAATGTGGGTCATTCCCATCCGTCCCCAGCCGCCTGCAATGGGCACGAACACGTCAGGCAGCTCCTCTACGAACTCGGCCTGCTGTTCCGGCGTGAGCATCAGGTTGCCGTAACCTTGCTTTTGCGAGGCGAGCGTGGCGAATATCCGGCCTCCGACACGGAAGTCCGGCGACCCCATATGCGATCCCTCTTCCGCGCCCTCCAGGCTCAAGGCAATCCGGCGAAAATCCGCGGCAGTCATCGCCGGTTCCTCCCCTGGGTCTTAGGCACTCGCCTGATTCCTCATCCGCGTAGCACTTGTTCGCCATCTCGGGCGTGCGATTCCATCTGCCGCACCACCATCTCATGATAGACGCCGCGCGTGCTCATCAGTTCATCGTGGGTTCCGCGTTCGATAATGCGCCCTTCCTCCATCAGCAGGATGACGTCGGCACGCCGCACTGTTGAGAGCCGGTGCGCGATCACGAATGTCGTTCGTCCAGCCAGCAGCGTGGCCATCGACGCCTGAATCAACTGCTCGCTTTCCGTGTCCAGGTTGCTGGTGGCCTCGTCGAGAATCAGGATTTGCGGCGACGCCAGAATCGCCCTGGCAATCGCCAGCCGCTGCTGCTGGCCGCCCGAGAGCTTCACGCCGCGCTCGCCGATGAACGTCTCGTACTTTTCAGGAAGCTTGACGATGAACTCGTGCGCATTGGCGCGACGCGCGGCATCTTCGATCTCGGCGTCGGACGCGTCGTGGCAGGCATAAGCAATGTTGTCCGCCACCGATCCATCGAACAGGAAAACATCTTGCTGTACCAGCGCCAGCAGCCCGCGGTACGTGGTGAGGCGATAGTCGCGAATATCCGTTCCGTCGAGCAGGATTCGTCCCTTGGTGGGATCGTGAAAACGCGCCACCAGGTCTGTCACCGTAGTTTTCCCCGCCCCGCTCCGGCCGACGAGCGCGACCACCGACCCGCCTGGCACAATCACGTTGAAGTCGCGTACCACTGGCCGGTTTTCGCGATACTCAAATTCGACGCCGTCGAACTGGATCTCGTGCACCACGCGCGGCGCGTGACACGCCCCGGGCCGGTCGGGTTTTTCGTCCTTCAGTGCCAGCACTTCGAATACACGCTCCATCGCCGCGAGCGAGCGTTGCAGCTCGGAGAATGAGTTGACAATGTTCCAGACTGGATTCAACAGCAGCAGCGTGTACCACTGGAACGCCATGATGTCGCCGATGGAAGCGCCGCCGCGCAAATATAGATGGCCGCCGTACCAGACGATGGCCACGTTGACCGCTCCCATCAGCAGATTCCAGGATGTCCAGATGACCAGCTCCCGGCGCTGCGCGAACAGTTCTTTTCGCAGCACGGTATGCCGCCCGCGCATGTAATCCAGCAATTCTCGTATTTCGCGCCGGAATGCCCGCACTACGCGAATTCCCGAGAACGCTTCGCCCACGCGCCCATCGATCTCCTCCGCATCTTTGCGGATCGAACGGTAAATCGGCCGGATGCGCCGCGCAAAAATGAAGCTGATCACCATCACCCCGGGGATGACAGCCAGCGCCGCCAGCGCGAGGCGCCAGTTCAACGCCATCAGCACCGCCACCGCGATCATCAGGCGGATGATCGACACCGCCGGCGACACGATGGCCATCTGCATAAGCCCGGTCGTCGTCTCCACATCGCCCGTAAGCCTCGACAGAATGCCGCCGGTCTTCATGTCCCAGAGTTTCGGCAGCGGGAGATGCAGCAAGCGCTTGAACAGCGACCGGCGCAGCGTCAACATCACCCGCGCATTCAGCAGCCGCTGGCGATAATCCCGCAGCGCGCCAACGGAGTTCGAAACGACGATCAGCGCGAGAAATAATGCGCCGGCCAGATTGAGCCGGATGAGCTTTGCCGCCGCGTCCGGCATCGTTTTGAGCAGCACCTGGTCGACAATGAACCGCATGAACAGCGGGTCGACCATCTGCAGACATGCGCCCGCCAACGCCAGCGCGAGCAGCACACCAGCTTCATAGCGATGCGGCCGCAGCCAGCGCACATATTCACGCAGGTATTCGCGCCTCTTGCCGCGACGATTGCTCCGCGCCTCCGCCGCCGGTAACTCCGCGGCCGTTCCCTCCGCCTCTTCGAGATGCTTCTGGTTCTCGGCTTCGGCCTTTTCATCGAGGCGCCGCTGTTCGTAATCCTCGACAAACAGGCGATAGCGCTGGCGTGAAGAGCGGGGCCGGTTCATGGCGGTTGTTCGCCACCGGCCTTCAGCAGACCGATTCTATGCGAGGGGTTCCGAAGCAGGTGGGCTTCCAGGATATCATCTGCTGCGGTCATATCGCGTGAGGCAGTCGTGGCTTGGTGGCCGCGGTGGGCTGCTCAGGCCTGAATGCTAGTCACCTGTCCCAGTGAGTTCGTTAGCACGGCGCAACCGCTGCCTTTGGTAACGGCTCACATCGGCGCGCTTCGTTGAGCCGCGACCGAAGGAAGTAGCAATAACGTTCCGGCTTTGACAGGCCGCTAATCGATCCGCTGGCCGTTGATGTTTAAGCGTCAGAGCACCATTTCTCAGTTGCAATCCCCGCGTGACTCGGCAAAGATGTGAACCATGACCCCCAACATGATCGGCGCGTATGGCGAATGGGCGGCGAAGTCGATGCTGGACCCGCCGCGGTTGTCCTTCCGGCAGCCGATGTTCGCCAGCGTAGACGCCTGGCGGCCAGTCGCGCGCGCGCCATTCCGCGAACTGCTGTTGGGTCCGGACGGCGCCGCGACGCCCGTGGCGACCGTGCAACATCACCTCGAGTTCGATGGCTTGTCTATCGAGCACCTGCAGTGGCAACTGCCATACGGGCCACCCACCGAGGCGCTGGTGCTGAAACCCGCCGGAGCCACAGGGAAGTTGCCGGGCGTTGTAGGACTGCACGATCACGGCGGCAACAAATATTTCGGGCTGCGGAAGATTACACGCATGTCGAAAGATCCGCACCCGGCGATGCTCCGCCACCAGGAGCAATACTACGGCGGCGCGGCGTGGGCGAATGAACTGGCCCGTCGCGGCTATGTCGTGCTGGTTCACGATACTTTCACCTTTGGCAGCCGCCGCATGCGCCTGGCGGATTTGCCCGGGAAAATCCGCAACGACCTGGTGGAGGCGAATCCGGAAGCCGAAGACGAGATCCAGCGCTATAACCAGTTCGCCGGCAATCACGAGCACATCATCGCCAAGAGCCTTTTCAGCGCCGCCATGACCTGGCCGGGCGTGTTTGTGTTCGACGATCGGCGCGCCCTGGACTATCTCGCCTCGCGACCCGACGTGGACGCAACCAGAATCGGCTGCGGCGGGCTATCGGGCGGCGGCCTGCGCACCGTCATGCTGACCGGCGCCGACGAGCGCATTCGCTGCTCCTGCTGCGTCGGCATGATGACCACCTGGCGCGACTATTTGTTAAACAAGTGCTTCACCCACACCTGGATGTGTTACGTGCCCGGATTGCCGCGCGATCTGGATTATCCCGAAATCCTCGGCTTGGGCGCGCCCAATCCCGTGCTGGTGCTAAACAATAGGCAGGATGAGCTGTTCACCATGCCCGAAATGGAGCGCGCGGACCAGATCCTCACCGATGTGTACAAAAAAGCCGGCGCGCCGGACCGCTACCGCGCGAGCTTCTACGACGGCCCGCACAAATTCGACCGCGACATGCAGAAAGAAGCCTTCGCCTGGTTCGACCGCTGGTTGAAAAGCTAGAAATGAAAGCTCTCTCGTTGCTCTTATTGATTTCTGCTCTCCTGCCCGCTCAGCCTGTCAAACACACGTACACCTACAAGACAGTCCCGGGCTGCAACATCCAGGCCGATATCTACCGCGCGCCCGGCGACGGTGTCCGACCCGTCATTCTGTGGATTCATGGCGGCGCCTTGATCATGGGGAATCGCTCCGGAATCAACACTATCCAGCTGCAGGAATATCTAAACGCAGGCTACACTGTCGTCTCCATCGACTACCGGCTCGCTCCCGAAACCAAGCTCAAAGCCATCATCGAGGATCTGCAGGACGCCTACCACTGGGTCCGCGAAAAGGGACCCGATCTCTTTCAAGCCGACCCCCATCGCATCGCAGTGATCGGTCATTCCGCCGGCGGCTATCTAACTTTGATGGCCGGCTTCTGTTTGAATCCGCGTCCGAGGGCGCTGGTCGCGTTCTATGGTTACGGCGACATCGCCGGCAAGTGGTACAGCGATCCCGATCCTTTCTACTCCCGGCAGCCGGCCGTTTCGAAGGAAGCCGCGTATCAGGCGGTGGGCAACCGTGTGATCGCCGAAGATACCGGCAGAATGCGCGGAGCATTCTATTTGTACTGCCGGCAGAACGGCCTCTGGCCGAAGGAAGTCACAGGCCTCGACCCCGCTAGTGAACCGAAGAAAGCCTTCGATGCCTTCTGCCCAATCCGAAATGTGACGAAAGGTTTCCCACCGGCCCTGCTCCTACACGGCGACAAAGATACCGATGTCCCCTATGAGCAGTCTGTCGCCATGACGAAAGAATTGGAACGCCATCACGTCAGGCATGAGTTCGTTCCCATGCCGGGCCGCGGCCATGGTTTCGATCGCGAAATGCAGGCCCCCGACGTCGCGGTGGCTTTCGACAAGGTTCTGGCGTTCTTGAAGAACTATCTGGCGCAGTGAACCTTGGCGGAGGTCGTCATGGCGGCCGCATCCGTCGCGCAACAGTAACGCCCCGCCTTCAGACGTTATCCGCGGATGCTATCTTGTCGTGTTTCGCATAAGTACCGCCGTACGGTCCGCCTGCATCCCATAGATCGGAGGTTTCTTGGCGAACATGGCGTTGCGCTTAACTTGCCGCACAAGCCATATGATGCCTGCGAAGTCATTCGCGTTGGCCGTGTGGGCGTAATGGTAGTGCGACAGGGCGAAGCAGATGATAGCCGAGGGAAATTAAGTTCCGCCAAATGCGCCTTCAGGGAATTGTGGATATGTGAGTCGGAAGGCGCGCCCGACTGCCGCGTCCGGCTTGGCCCGCTACGAAAGAGCCGCAGTACCGGCAGTGAGGAACCATAGATTGGTCTATGTGGCATCGCCGCTGCGTTAGCCCATCAACACGACCAACGTACTGTCGCTATTCAATGAAGGCAAAAATCTCCTCTAAGAGCTCGCAGGCACGCCGTCCGCGCGTTGAAGTGCTTTTTCTATTCCCTGCTGTGAAGAATTGAAAGCGCTTAGGCCGTAGCCTTTTTGGCCTTTGGCGGCACAATCGCATCCTTGGCGGCTTTCGCCACGCGGAATTTCACCACCTTCTTGGCGGGAATATTGATCGCTTCGCCGGTCGCCGGGTTCCGTCCTACGCGCGCTTTCCGGTCGGAACGGACCAGCCGGCCGATCCCTGGAAGTACGAACAGCCCGTTCTTTTTCACTTCGCCAATCGCGGTTGCCGCGAGATGTTCGAGAAACTGCTGGGCCGCCTTCTTGCTCACCTCAGTTTTTTCAGCGAGCGTTCTCACGATTTGAGACTGCGTCAAGCGTTTTCCTGCCATGATGCTCTCCTTTTTGATCCGGGGGAAAAGTTCTGGCCGACGGCAGAATATCACGGTCTGCGGCCCACGTCGAGGGGTAACCGGGCAATTCGTCTATGCGGCACAAGCCTGGCGGCCTTACCGTAATGCGCCGGATTCCGAATGCGAGCGCTGTTATGATTGCTCCATGACCGCCGTGGAAGCGGCTTCCGAGCTCATAAAGACCCTCGAAATGGCGCGTGCTCCGTTGCTGGCGGTCACCGGCCAAGCGGCGGATCAGCACCCGGACGGCAAGTGGTCCCGCAAAGAGATCCTGGGCCACCTGATCGATTCGGCGGCCAATAATCATCAGCGCTTTGTGCGCATGCAGCACGAAGAAGCTCTCGTGCTTCCGGGCTACCGCCAAGACGACTGGGTGTGTACTCAGAACTATGCCGCTTGCGAGTGGCGGGATCTGGTTGAGCTTTGGATGGCCTACAACCGGCATCTCGCACACATCCTGCGAAACGCCAATGCGAGTGCCGCCACCCATATCTGGAAAGGGCCCGCCGGTGACGTCGATTTGCAGTTCCTTATCGCGGATTACCTGCACCATCTGCGCCATCATCTGCAGCAGATCGTCGCGGTTTCGTCGTAGCCGGCCGCACGTCGCGTAATCGAACTCCGGTCTGCACTTTGTGCGGCAGCTTCAGCTCCAGGATTCCGCCGGCATCGCTGTCACCCTCGGTCAGTTCCTCGTCGTCGACCTCGATTTGATACGTGCGCCGCGGCTTCAGGCCCAGCACGAACACTTCTTCGTCCTCGTTGAGAATGGTCTGAAATTTCTGGGCGTTTTTGCCGAAGAAGACCACGGCCGTATCGAGCGACATGGGTTCCGCCGCCAGCTGCGCATTCAGCAACGTTACGTTGCCGTTCTCGAACAATTGCAGCTCACCGTTGAAATATCCCAGCCAGCGAGCCGATTCGTCCCAGCTGGAGCGAATGAACAACCGCCCGAAATCCTCATCATGAAACACCAGCGGCGCCAAATAGTAGCTCAGGCCCGGATGATACGGGTTGGCCCACAGAAACTCATAGGGTGCGCCCAGCGTGCTGCGCAGCTGGAAATTATCATGCATCAGCCAGCCTTGCAGAATCTGGCTCGAAGGCGCATTGGTATCGTACGGGACCATGGCCAGCTCAGCCGCCCGCGACATTGTCGCCCGCCGCACATCGGGCTCACCAGCGCCCTTCGATGCCGGAATCCGATATTCGCCCTCGGGGGCCGGATATGTCGCCGGGTAGTAGCTCACCAGATCGTAGATCGGAAGCGCCTTGAAATAAGCCGGGGCCGATTCGCGCAGATCGATGTTGACGTTATCGCGTACGGCGTGCAGCAGCTCGTAGAGCGCGTAGTAATCGTCGTGCGGGATCACGTCATGGCCCCGCTGCAGCTCCGGCGCGATTTCACCGCGCCAGCGGCCCTGGATCACGCGCTCCAGCTCGCGCTCGGAAACCTCCTGCTGATGGTCCGCCAGCGCCACCGCCGCCAGCGTCCTTGAGCGCAGAGACGTCATCGACTTGTCGGGCCCTGGGTGCTCGATTCCTTTAGCCAGCTTCGCGGCCAGCGCGCGCGATTGCGCGGGCGAAAGGAGTTCCTGGCACCAGTCGAACACCAGCGCGAGCTGCCGCAGGTCAGTTCCACCGGCTCCGAGCGCCCACGTCACCGCCGCCTTCCCGCTCGGCTGATCCCCGGCCACCCGGTAATACAGCGCATTCGCAAAACCTGGTTCGGGCATGGGAGCGTGACCCGCCATCAGCAGTTCGAACTGTTGCCACCTCAGCGACCGCCGCTCTTTCTCCTTTTGCAGCAGCTTTAGCCGGTGCTGCCCCAGAAACAGGCGCGGATGCTCGCTATAGATGCGCAGGCTCTCCTCCTGGCTCTGCGCCGCCGCCGGCGATACCAGTGTGCAAAGAAGGATAAAGAGAGGGAAAACGCAACCCACGCGCGACCAGTGCGGCATCAACTTCCGATTGTGTCATAGCGCCACAGTCCCGCACCACGCCGCCCCAGCCGTCGGCAGCACACACCCTCTCCGTCCCTTAAGAATCAATCGTTTGTCATGATTTGACGTTGGCCGGACGTTTGCTCCTTCACTAATCGAATTGGCGAAGTAACCTGTAACCTGCCCTCTGCTGCAACAGGCAGGCGAGACAGAAGCGGGCGAGAAAAACAGCGTGCTTGCGGGAGCCGATGTTTTGCAATGGTTTAATGCTCGCGATTTGGATCGTTTGCTGGTTGCAACAGAGGGGTTTTTTATGCGGACTTCAACTTCTCACCAGGGATCTTGGTTGCGGTAGTTATCTGGCGTTTTTGGTGCGGGGAAATCGGACGCGGACCTTGACCAGAAATGGTAGCGGGTACCAAGTAGCCCGCCGCCGGATCCCAGCTCGAAGAGGGCGGACCGCATCGGAGCATGGGCTCAAGAACGTCTGGAGCTCTCCGGTGCGGTTTTTCTTTTTGAGCGGCGCCGGGATTTCGCGGGTTACCGTCTTCTGCGGGCCTGCAACTACTCCATCAGCGTCAAACACAGCATCAGCCCGATCCCCGCGCCGATGGCAATCATCTGCGCCACCGACTTTGGAAAACTCCGTTCCTTATGCAGCTCCGGCACCAGGTCCGATCCCGCAATATAGATGAAGCCGCCGGCCGCAACGGGTAGCACGGCTGCCGAAAAAGATGTCGCGCTCGACCCGATCACCAGCGCCAGCACCGTGCCCAGGATTGCCGCGCAGGCGGACAGAAAGTTAAACAGCAGCGCCCGGCTTCTCGAGAAACCGGCGTACAGGAGCACAAAGAAGTTGCCCAGTTCATGCGGAATCTCGTGCGAGATCACAGCCAGAGTCGTCGCCAGGCCTATCGGCACACTTACCAGGTAGGACGCACCGATGATCATCCCGTCCATGAAGTTGTGAATCGCGTCCGCCACCAGGTTCATGTAGCCGACCGGCTCCACGTGATGCTCAAATTCGAGCGTGTGTTCGTGCCGCCAAAGCAGAAATTTCTCAAGCACGAAGAAAATCAGCAGGCCGCCCAGGATCAACAGCGACGTCTGCACCGGCTTGGCGGATTGCCGGAATGATTGCGGCACCAGGTGAATAAAAGCGTCGCCGAACAGGCTGCCCGTGGCCAGACCCACCATCACGAAGATCACCTCGCGAAGCTTTTGTTCGCTGAACGAGAGAGTCGCCAGACCGATCAGCGAGAGCAGGCTGACGACCAGCACACTGGCAATTGCGTAGAGCCATGGGAGCGCCATGCGAACGTATCATCCTATTTGACCATCTGATGGCATGTGGGCTGCGTACTTTTTCGCTAGAATTGTAAGTTATCTCTTCCATTGAAAGGGCAGCGGATTGGCAGCCAAGCCGGCGACCGTAATCGCGATCTACCCGGGCTCGTTCGACCCGATCACCAGCGGGCACCTGGATGTGATCGAGCGCGGCTCCCGGCTTTTTGACCGCCTCATTGTAGCGATTCTGTTGAACGACGAAAAAGACCCGCTGTTCAGTGTCGAAGAACGCATGGAAATGCTGCGCGAGGTGCTGAACGCGTTTCCGAACGTTGAGGTGGACCATTTTGAAGGGCTGCTGGTGGATTACGCCTCGGCCCGCGGCGCGACCGTGCTGCTGCGCGGCATTCGCGCCATCTCGGATTACGAGAAAGAATTGCAAATGGCGCTGATGAACCGGCGGCTGCGACCGGAAATCGAAACGCTGTTCCTGATGGCGGGCGAGGCGCATTCCTTCATTAGCTCGCGCCTGGTAAAAGAAGTCATCGGGCTGGGCGGCAATATCAAGGGGCTGGTGCCGCCCGCGGTGGAAGCAAGGCTCCGTAAACGATTCAGCGCTGCCGGCGCAGGCGTCCGGCGGCCATCATAAATTAGGACATCATGGCACTCGAACTGAAAACGGAAATTGCAGACCGCATCTCATTGATCAGCGTGTCGTCAACTATGAAAGTTGCCGCGGACGCCGAGAAATTGCGCGCGCAGGGCATCGATGTAGTCGATTTCGGCGCGGGTGAGCCGGATTTTCCGACGCCCGACAATATCAAACAGGCGGCCGTCCGCGCGATCGAGCAGAACTTCACCAAATATACCGGCGCGGGCGGCACCGCGGAACTGAAGCAGGCCGTGTGCGAGCGGCACGCCAAGGATTTCGGCACGGCCTACCAGCCCGCCGAGTGCATCATCAGCGTGGGCGGCAAGCACGTCATTTTCAATCTCACCCAAGCGTTAATCAATCCCGGCGACGAAGTCATCATCCCCGTGCCCTATTGGGTCACTTATAAAGATGTCGTAAATTACGCCGGCGGGAAATGCGTGTTCGTCGAAACCGACGAGCAGAATGCGTTCACCCTGACCGCTGCCATGATCGAGCCGCATCTTTCCCCGCGCACCAAGATGATCCTCATCAACTCGCCCTCTAACCCGAGCGGCGCGGTGTTGGATCGCGAAGAGTTTGAAAAGATTTATCACCTCACTTCGCGGCGCGGGATCTATCTGCTCACCGACGAGTGCTACTGCCATTTCCTCTATGAGGGCAGGCCGTTCTCCATCGCCTCGATGTCCGGTGCGAAGGAAACCGTGCTGGTGGCGGGAACGCTTTCGAAGACCTACGCCATGACCGGGTGGCGCGTGGGATTTGGATTGGTGCCGCAGCCGGTGGCGGGCGCCATGCTGAAGCTGCAGAGCCATTCGACGTCTAATCCCACGTCGATTTCGCAGAAGGCAGCTGTCGAGGCGCTGCGCGGACCGCAGGAGTCGGTGCAGATCATGCTCGCGGAATATCGCAAGCGCCGCGATTTCGTGGTGCGGCGTCTCCGCGAGATCCCCGGCGTCAAATGCGCCGAGCCGAAAGGCGCTTTCTATGCCTATCCCAACATCGGCGCGGCGATCGGCAAGAAGGGCATTCAGAACACGTTGCAATTCTCCGAAAAACTGCTGGCGGAAGGGCATGTGGCCGTCGTCCCCGGCGAGGCGTTCGGCACCAGCCGGCATGTGCGCATCTCCTACGCGACGTCCATGCACGAACTGGAGCGCGGTCTCGAACGGATCCACCGCTTTATCGCGGATCTGGCGTGAGCTTGCGCGCGCCGCTTGGAATCACGCCGCCCGCGCAGCTGGCATGACAAGACCCACGCCTCCAGAAACGCGGCACCCTGCGCGGCTCAAAGCCACGTTTCTTGAAAAAGTCTGGGGCTCGACCGCGCTCGAGCCTTGGTTCCCGAAACCCCAAAATAAGATTGGCGAAGTCTGGTTCACCGCCGACCAATTGCCCGTGCTAGTGAAGTTTCTGTTCACGTCCGACAAACTGTCGGTGCAGGTGCATCCCGCTGGACCGCAGGGGAAGACGGAAATGTGGCATATCCTGCGGGCGGAGCCGGGGGCGAAGATCGCCCTCGGATTTCGCGAGCCGCTATCGCGCGAGCGCCTGCGCGAGGCGGCTCGCTCCGGTGAGATCGAGCGGCTGCTGCACTGGTTTCCGGTGTCGGCCGGCGAAACGTACTTTACCCCCGCCCGCACGGTACACGCCATCGGCGGCGGCATCGCGCTCTGCGAAATCCAGCAGTTTTCGGATGTGACCTACCGGCTCTATGATTACGGCCGGCCGCGCGAGCTGCATCTCGATCAGGCAGTCGCCATCTCCGACCTGAGCGATCATCCGGGAGCATCGCAGTCTGTGCCATTGCCCGGCGGGCGGGAATCGCTGGTGCGCTGCGAATATTTTGAAACCGAAATGATCGAGCTGGCCTCGCCCGCCGGGTCGTTTGAACTGCAAGGCCCGGCTCTGCTGATCTTCATCGAAGGATCGGGTCGCCTTGCCGGTGAGCCATTTCGGATAGGTGAAGTCTGGCAGTTGCCGGCCGGCATGTGGCGGCTCGACACCGCATCGGCGCACGCTCGCATGCTCCGTGTCGTTGCGCCGGGCGCTTAAGTTGAATGCTAAAATGCCACGATGTTCACAGCTGAATGCGGCGCCCCCGGATTGAGCCGCGTCGAACCTTCGTGAGATCCTGACACGTGGCGGTCTTTCACAGCCCGTTATTCCGCAAGCTCCTCATCAGCACGTTCATCTTGATTGCCGCGACGCTGCTGATACTCGATTCTTTCCTCACGGCATACATTGGCCAGCGGGAAACACAAAGCGTGCAGCATCGGCTCACCCTGGAAGCGCGTATTCTTTCGGGAGAAGCGCCCGCGATTGCGCCCGCGGGCCTGGAGGATTGGGCAAAACGGGTCGCCGCGCGAGCGCAGGCGCGCGTGACCGTTGTCGACCCGAAAGGCGCCGTGCTGGCCGATTCCGAGCACGATCCTGAGACCATGGAAAACCATGCCAACCGCCCTGAAATCCAGCAGGCTTACGCGGGCCAGGTTGGCGTCTCGATCCGGCACAGCGCCACCCTCGATCGCGACCTTTGCTATGTCGCCATCACGTTTCCTTACCAGGGCGGTGCGCGATTCATCTTGCGGCTGGCGGTTCCACTCCAGGTGCTGGATACGGCAGTGGCGGCGGTGCGCTGGTGGATGTTCGAAGCGTCGCTCATCGCTCTCGCTCTCGCCATGGCTATCGCCTACTTCTTTTCGGTCCGGTTCACGCGCCGTATTCGCCGGCTCCAATCGTTTGCCGAAAATCTGATGGCCACGCGCGCGTCACAAGACTTGGCGCCCGATGCCGACGATGAGCTGGGTGAACTCGCCCGCTCGCTGAATCGTATGGCAGCGCAGTTGCGGGATTCGCTTGACCGGCTGAGCCTGGAATCGGCGCGCCGCGAAGCCATCCTCTCCGGCATGGTCGAGGGCGTGCTGGCGGTCGACCTCGAGATGCGCATTACCTTCTGTAACGCGTCTTTTGCCCGCGTTATCGGCGCCCCCACGACGATTCTGGAACGCACTCCACTGCTCGAAGTAGTACGCGACGCGGGATTGCGCGACATGTTCCGCCAGGTGCTGGGTTCGGGAATACCACTCAAGCAACGGCTCGAGCTCCCAGCGGCGGACGGCCGTTCGTTCGAAGTGCAGGCCGCACCCTTGTCCGTCCCCCCATCCGCCTCCTCTCGCAGAGGCGCAATTGCAGTGCTGCACGATATCACCGATCTGGAGCGGCTGGAGCGCGTCCGCAAGGATTTCGTCGCCAATGTTTCGCACGAACTGCGCACACCGCTCACTGCCATCCGGGGCTATGCGGAGACGCTGCTGGAAGGCGCGTTGGAGGACCCGGCGAATAACCGGAGGTTTCTGGAGATTATCAAAGCCCAGGCCACGCGACTCAATAATATTGCCTCGGACCTGCTGGTACTCTCGGAGCTGGAATCGGGAAAGCCCGATGCAGCGGAGCCGGAGAAGCTTAGGGTTCGCGGCGTTCTCGAGAGTGCGCTGCGCACGGTTGAATCGGCAGCCCGTGTGGCTGGGGTTCGGCTCGATTGCACCAAGGTGGAAGATGTCTGCGTCGTGGGTTCCAAGATCCGGCTGGAACAGGCCCTGGTCAACCTGTTGGATAACGCGATTAAATTCAATCGCCCATCCGGCGAGGTTCGCATTGAGGCCAGGTGTGACCGTGAGGGCCCCGTCACTATAACCGTCACCGACACAGGAATCGGCATTGCATCGGAGGACCTGTCACGGATTTTTGAGCGTTTCTACCGGGTCGACAAAGCGCATTCGCGGGCGGTCGGAGGGACCGGTTTAGGACTCTCGATCGTGAAGCACGTAGTCGAGCGTATGAACGGAAAAATCACCGTTACAAGTAAATTGGGAAAAGGGACTGTATTTAGCCTTACGGTCCCCGCCTGCCACGTGAATTAACGCTCTCGTAACAATCAAGTCATCAAGCTATAACATACGGGTAGATATCCTTGCTTTTCATTTCAAAACGTAACGCGGGCCGGGAACCACTCTGCCCCGACAGGATCGAACTATGACTAGAAAACTGTATCGAACTGTAAGCCGAATTCTCATATTCGCCACCACATGCTCAATGCTGGCGATAGCTGCCGATGAGGCAGAGAGCCGACCCGCCGCGAACACCAGTCAGGAAATCGGCGAGCTCAGGGCGCTGCTGGCGGATCAGCAGCGCCAGATCGCGGAGCTGCGCGCCGCCCTTAAGGAACAGAGAGACTTGATCAACAGCCGTTCGGCCGGCTCGAACGAATCCAACGCGCCTGCCGGCGTCCAACGCTCTTCTCCCGGCATGCCGGAGCTCGGGCAGGTGGCCAGCACAACGCCGGTGATCCCGGTAGCTCCGGCGGTGCGGGCGCCGCTTGCATTGCCGCTGCCCGCGCGGGTATCGGGCGCGCAGGAGAACGTGGCGCAGCCCGAGGCTCCTTTGCAGCTTCACATTGGTTCGGCCTCGATCATGCCCGTTGGCTTCATGGATTTCACCGCTGTGTACCGTTCCACGAACCCGGGCAGCGGGATCGGCACCAACTTCGGCAGCATTCCCTACAACACCGGGACCACTGGGAATATCAGCGAGTTTCGCTTGAGCGCGCAGAACTCGCGTATCGGCTTGCGCGTGGACGCAAAGGTGCACGGAGCGAACGTGTTGGGCTATCTCGAATCCGATTTTCTCGGATTCCTGCCGACCAATGCGGCGGTCACCAGCAATAGCGACAGTCTTCGCATGCGCCTCTACTGGCTGGACGTGCGAAAGGACAAAGTCGAGTTCTTTGCCGGCCAATCCTGGAGCATGCTGACGCCCAACCGCAAAGGTTTGTCGGCCCTGCCAGGCGATCTGTTTTACACCCAGGTCGTCGACGTGAACTATCAGGAGGGCTTGGTCTGGAGCCGGAATCCCCAGTTCCGGTTCATCGTTCATCCGAACGACAAGATTGCCATGGGATTGTCGCTGGAAAATCCCGAGCAGTATATTGGAGGCTCCGGCGGCGGCGGTCTGGTTACTCTGCCTGCGGCGCTGGCTACCCCTTATGCCAAGCAGTTGAACGACGGGACAACTTCACTCTCCGTGCCGGACGTCCATCCGGACGTGATTGCCAAGGTCGCCTTCGACCCAGGCAGCCGGGCGCATCTCGAGCTTGCCGGCCTGTTCCGCACTTTCAAGGTCTACAATCCACTGGATCTCAATCACTACACCAGCCACGGCTATGGTGGATCCGCCAACGTCAACTTCGAGCTAGCGAAAGGCTTCCGGGTGGTCAGCAACAACTACTGGAGCGATGGCGGCGGCCGCTGGATTTTCGGCCAGGCTCCGGACCTGATCGTCCGTCCGGACGGCAGCCTTTCTCCGATTCACGCAGGTTCCACGGTGGATGGATTTGAGCTGCAGGCCAGGAATACGCTGGTGTACGCGTATTATGGAGCCACCTTCATCCGGAAAGACTTGGCCATAGACGCCACGGGCAAGCCGATAGGCTATGGTTACAGCGGCTCCCCCAACAGCCAAAACAGATCGATTCATGAGCCGACGTTCGGCCTCACGCAGACGTTCTGGAGAGACCCGAGGTACGGGGCGCTGCAACTCATGCTGCAGTACTCATATGTGCTCCGCTATCCCTGGTTTGTAGCCAGCGGTGCGCCCAAGGACGCGCATGCCAGTATGGTGTTCGTGAATCTGCGCTATTTGCTACCCGGGTCGGCGCCGCGCATTGAAAAGTGAGCGGCCAGACAATTTAACGCGTTCTTAACCCAAACGTAACAGGCGTGTAAGTCCGGATGCGGACAATGGAGATGAAGAGTATGACAAAACGAAACTGCCTCGTTGTTGGAAGTGTCTTGGCTCTGTGCCTGCTGGCGTGGAGCCTGGCGTCAACCTCGCCGGCCAGAGCCGCCGGGACAATTCTGATCAATGGCGCCGGTGCGACTTTTCCAAATCCAATCTACGCAAAGTGGTTCAGTGAGTATCATCAGTTGCATCCGGATATCCAGATTAACTACCAGTCCATCGGTTCGGGCGGCGGTATTCGCCAGCTGCTGGCGGGCACGGTGGATTTCGGCGCCTCCGACGCCCCCATGAACGATGAGCAGCTCAAACAGTCAAAAGTCAAAATACTGCACTTTCCCACCGTGCTTGGAGCGGTTGTCCCCACGTACAATCTTCCCGGTGTCGCCAAGGAGCTGAAATTTACGCCGGAGGCGCTCGCCGGAATCCAGCTTGGAACCGTGAAGAAGTGGAACGATGATCTGCTGGCGAAAGCCAACAAGGGCTTGAAGTTGCCGGGGAACGAAATCGTGTCGGTACATCGGTCCGAGGGCAGCGGGACCACATTCGTATGGACTGACTACCTCTCAAAAGTAAGCCCTGAATGGAAGGCCAAGGTGGGGGCGGGAGCCTCAATCAGCTGGCCTACGGGAATTGGAGCCAAAGGGAATGAAGGCGTAGCGGGCTTCGTGCAGCAGACGCCGTATTCGTTCGGATACGTCGAGCTGATCTATGCTGTTCAGAACAAAATGGCTTACGGCAGCGTCCGAAACTCGTCCGGCAACGACGTGAAGGCCGACCTCGCCAGCGTAACCGCGGCAGGCGCTGCCGTCGCGAAAACCATGCCCGATGATTTTCGAGTGTCGATCACAAATCCTCCCGGCAAAGCCGCATACCCCATCGCCAGCTTTACCTGGCTGTTGATACCCGATACAATCGGCGACCCTGTGAAGAAGGCCGCTATTAAGGACTTCCTTGGCTGGATGTTGAAGGACGGCCAGAAGATGACCGAGGCGCTCTCTTACGCGCCTCTGCCCCGCGAAGTGGTAAGTAAAGAAGCGCCCGTTATAGGGCAAATTCACTGAAAATATGTCGGGCGCGGCGACTGTAACGGAAGCAGGCATCCCCGGGCGTGGGCGGCAGTCGTTCCTCGGCCGCCTCCGAGATGGAGATGAGATCGCGCACTTGGCGAGCCTGCTGTTCGCCTGCGCCATCCTGCTGATCGCCGGGCTCTTGGTGCTCGAACTCTTCCGGAGTTCGGGCGAGGCCCGTGACAAGTTTGGCTGGGCGTTTTTTGTCACAAAAACCTGGGATCCGGTTGCGGGCCAGTTTGGCGCACTGCCGTTTATTTACGGCACGCTCGTCACTTCGGCTGTTGCGCTGGTCCTCTCGGTTCCGCTGGGGCTGGGCGCCGCGATTTTCCTTTCGGAACTGGCTCCGCCGCGCTTGTCCGATGCGCTCACATTTATCATCGAACTGCTGGCCGCCGTGCCCAGTGTGATTTACGGGCTGCTGGCCGTATTCGCACTCGTCCCACTGTTGCGCGATCCCATCCAACCGTTCCTGGGCCGCGTTTTTGGGTTCGTTCCGCTTTTTCAGGGACCGTCGTATGGCGTCGGTTTTCTGGCCGCAGGCATCATTCTCGCGATTATGGTCGTGCCGTTCATCATCTCGATTTCACGCGAGTCGCTGCTGGCCGTTCCTGTTGATCAGCGGGAAGCGGCGCTGGCCTTGGGAGCGACGCGCTGGGAGTCCACCTGGCACGTGGTTGTTCCGTATGCGCGCCTGGGCATCACCGGTTCCATCTTTCTTGCCCTAGCCCGCGCTTTGGGTGAAACCATGGCCGTCACGATGGTGATCGGGAACACGCCGCAGATCGCGGCTTCGCTCTTCGCTCCCGGTTATACCATCCCGGCCGTGATTGCAAACGAATTCACCGAGGCTACTTCTGACATCCACCTGAGCGCTTTGATCGAGTTAGGGCTTGTACTTTTTCTTTTGACCATTGTGATCAATGCGTTTGCACGACTGATGGTACTGGCGACCACGCGTCGAGGGACCACACATCCCTAACAGAATGAACCCATGACCCAGCATCACTGGAGAAAACTGGTAAACGGCCTGATGTTCAGCCTCACGGCGGCATGCGCACTCGCAGCCGTCTGCGTGCTTTTCTGGATCCTCGGATTCCTGGTCTGGAATGGCGGCAAGGCGCTGAATCTCGACTTCTTCACGCAGCTTCCCAAGCCGCCCGGCGAGCTGGGCGGCGGCATGGCCAATGCCATCGTGGGCAGCGCACAAATCGTTTTGATTGCGGCAGTTATCGGCATTCCGATTGGTTTTTTGGGCGGGGTTTACCTGGCTGAGTTCGGATTGGGTTCGTTTTCCTTTTTCGTCCGCTACACCGCCGATCTTCTGAACGGCGTGCCCTCTATCGTGATGGGCATCTTTGCCTACGCCATCGTGGTGCGGCCCTTGCACAGGTTTTCGGCGCTGGCCGGCGGTGTGGCGTTGAGCGTCATTTTGATTCCGACCACGATCCGGACCACGGAGCAGTTCCTGCGCGCGGTTCCGCAGATGTTGCGCGAGGGCGCGCTGGCACTGGGAGCGAGCAAGTGGAAGTCGATTGCCACGATCGTCGTCCCGGCCGCGATTCGAGGAGTCGCCACCGGCATGATCCTGGGGATCGCGCGGATTGCCGGAGAATCGGCGCCTCTCCTCTTCACCAGTTTTGGGAATCAATACTGGAGCACGAGCCTTGGCAATCCTACCGCGTCGCTGCCGGTCATGATATTCACGTACGCAATCTCGCCTTATGCCGATTGGCACCGGCAGGCGTGGGCCGCGGGACTGGTCTTACTCGGCGTCATGCTGCTGCTCAATATTGGGGCCCGGGTGGTGCTGGCGCCTGGACACAAGACCTAAGATGATGGGCACACTCGAGCATTCCACCCTTTCCGGCCCGCCCGCCGCGGTTCCGCGTGACGCTGCGCCGGACGTCGCGCCCAAGCTCAAGATTTCGCGCCTCAACTTTTTTTATGGAGGTTATCAGGCGCTGCACGATGTGGAACTAACGATCACCGCCAACCGGATTACGGCGCTGATTGGCCCGTCCGGCTGCGGAAAGTCGACGTTCCTGCGGGTGCTGAACCGCATGTATGAAACGGTTCGCGGCGCGCGCGTCTCCGGAGAAGTGTTGCTGGACGGCGAAGACGCCCTGGCCATGGACGTGTCCCGGCTCCGGCGCCGCGTGGGCATGGTATTTCAGAAGCCCAATCCGTTCCCGAAGTCGATATTCGACAACGTCGCTTACGGTTTGCGAGTGAACGGGATGAGAGGCAATGCCCGTCTGAATGAGGCTGTCGAGCACAGCCTGCAACGGGCGGCGCTCTGGGATGAAGTCAAGGACAAACTGCACAAATCGGCATACGCGATCTCAGGCGGCCAGCAGCAGAGGTTATGTATCGCGCGGGCGCTAGCGGTTGACCCCGAGGTCCTGCTGCTGGACGAGCCCAGTTCGGCTCTCGATCCAATCGCCACCGCGAAGATCGAGGAACTTCTCTTTCACTTGAAAAATATTTGCACGATCGTCATCGTGACGCATAACATGCAGCAGGCGGCACGAATCGCGGACGACACCGGCTTCTTTCTTCTTGGCAGGCTGATCGAGTTTGACAAAACGGAGAAAATCTTTAAGACACCATCGAAGAAAGAGACGGAAGACTACATTACGGGCCGGTTCGGATAACGGTTGGGGATCAAGTTGCGGCACTTTATCGAAGAATTGGAAGAATTACAGGCGCGACTCCTCGAGATGGGCACGCTTGTCGAGTCCGCCATCCATCACGCCGTGCTGGCGCTGGTGGAGCGCAACGTAGATCTGGCTCACCAGGTGCTGCGAAACGAAGACCGCATCAATCACCTGGAAGTTGAGATCGACGAGCTGGCGGTACGGCTGCTAGCGCTGCAGCAACCGATGGCCAGGGACCTGCGCTTCATTACGGCGGCCATCAAGATCAATACCGATCTGGAGCGCATGGGCGACCTGGCTGTGAATATCGTGGAACGCGCATCGGCGTTGATCCAGCGGCCACAGGTCAAGCCCATGATCGATATTCCCCGGATGGCGCAGACGGTTGAGTCCATGGTCCGCAAGAGCCTGGATGCTTTCGTCAAGCGCGAGCCCGATCTGGCGCGCAGCGTCCTGCTCTCGGACGATACCGTGGATCGCTTGAAGGATGAAATCCACGATGTGCTGGTTTCATTCATGCAAAAGGACCCATCCGTGATTCCGCAAGCCATCGATCTGATACTGGTTGCGCGACACTTGGAACGAATTGCCGACCATGCGACTAACATCGCCGAAGACACGCTTTTCCTGGTGAAAGGCGTGGATGTGCGGCATCATTTAGAGCCTGACGTCTAAATCAATGTACAAAAGGTAACCCTTGCACTGCGCGCCCTCATAATTCTCAAGAACGTCTTCAAGATGTAATTAAGCTGCAACAGAGATTCCGCTAAGTAAGTAGTATGCGATGCGATCTGCACGTGCATACCCGGAACTCCGGTATGTGTACCGTACCGCTGCTGGACCGAATTTGCCGTGAAAGTTACAACCATCCCGACGCAGTTTACGATAGGTTGAAACACCGCGGCATGGACCTCGTTACCATTACGGACCACGATTCTATCGATGCCGTCGAGCCGCTCCGTAAGTATCCAGATTTTTTCCTAAGTGAAGAAGTTAGCGCCGCATCCCCCAGCGGCACCAGGCTGCACATCGGCGTCTATGATATCCGCGAGCATCATCATAAGGAGATTCAACGCCGGCGTGATGATCTGCTGTCCCTGGTGGCTTATTTAGGCGAGGAGCGGCTCTTTTTCACGATCAACCATGTGTATTCCAGTCTCACAGGCCAACGCACGGAGTCAGATTTCGCGCTCTTCGCGAGATACTTTCCTGGCGTCGAGGCTCTGAACGGGCAGATTCCCGATGTCTGCAATCGCCGGGCGGCCGACTTAGCCGCAACGCTTGGCAAAGCCGTAATGGGCGGCAGCGATGCCCATACCATGGCCGCGCTCGGCCGCACTTATACAGCGGTATCCGGCGCGCGTACTAAGGAAGAGTTCATTAGTGGTTTACGGTACGGGCGGGCAACATTACATGGCGAATCGGGAAGCTATTGGAAACTCACTGGCGCGGTAATTCAGCTTGCGTGCAAGATGATGCGAGAAGAGCCGCGGACCTCATGGCTATCGCCTTTGCTCCCCCTTGTTCCGGCAGTTACTCTGGCAAATTACTTCCGCGAGCTGGCATTTGTGTATCGGTGGTCCTCGCGCACGGTCAACCGGCGGCCGGCGTTCGTTCGTGCCGCCGGCTGGTGCGAGCCGCAAGAATCTTCTGAGACCGGATCATGACTCTCTCGAGGGCCGCGGCGAGCCTGTCGGCGCCGGATTACTTTCTGATGCACCGCGTCAACCGTTGGCGCCCGCCGCGATGGATTCGTGTTTGGATGCTGGCGGCCACCCGCGCAGGGGACGGCTGGCTGTGGTGGTGCTGCGGTATCGCTGTCGAATCGTCGGGAAGCCGCGCAAAAGACTATGCTCTGGCGGCCGCGGCATTGGCGGTCATTATCGGAATCGTTGCGTTCAAGATATTGAAGCGTGCCGTGGGCCGGAAGCGGCCCTGCGCCATTGCGCCGCACGGCTGGGCTAATCTATTGCCGCCGGATCAGTTCTCGTTTCCTTCGGGGCATTCCATCACGGGATTCGCGGTCGCAATCTCGCTCGGTACTTTCTATCCGCCAGCGATGCCGGTTCTGCTATTTTGCGCTACCAGCGTGGCGGCTTCACGCGTTTTACTTGGCATGCATTTCCTGAGCGACGTGATTGCCGGCTGCGGCTTGGGCGCCGCCCTGGGATACGGGGCCGCTGTGCTGTTCGGCGCCTAACCAATTCCCAGATCGTCGACTTTTTCGAGAGGCGTGCCGCATTCCCGGCAGATCAGCGCGTGACAATCACCACATACGAGCGGTTCGCGCACGGGTTTGCCGCATTTCGGGCAATAGAAATCGCACTTGGGATCGTCCTCGGGCATGGCGATCTCATTATGCCATCCACCAAACGTGGCGAATTGATGCGATTTGGCACATTCCAGCGCGTGTCGGACCTATATATACCATCCCGCCAGTATTTACGGCAGGGGCCCCAGTTCGGTAGAATCTTGACAGCTTTTTCATTCCCGAAGGAGTATTGCCGCTATGTTCCGACTGGACGCCGACAAGCCGGTTGAGTTCTGCGATGGCCTGCGGCGACGCGATTTCCTGCATGCGGGATCACTCTCATGCCTGGGACTCGGGCTAACGCAACTGGCCGGCCTCAAAGCGCTGGGCGCGGTGGACAATTCCAAAAGCGACATGAACTGTATCATGCTCATGCTCGTTGGCGGCCCGTCGCAGTTGGATACGTGGGATATGAAGCCCAACGCGCCGGTCGAAATCCGCGGCCCGTATAAACCGATCAAGACGAATGTCGCGGGCATTGAAATTTCCGAGAATTTTCCGCGCATGGCGAAGCATGCGGACAAGTACGCGCTGATCCGTAGCGTGTATCACACGGCCGCCGCCGTCCACGATACAGGCCATCAGATGATGCAGACCGGGCGGCTGTTTCAGGGGGGCATTGAATATCCGCACATCGGCTGCGTGCTGGCGAAGCTGCGCGGACCCAAGGGCGACGTGCCGCCGCACGTGTTGATGCCGCATCCGATCGGCAACACCGGGGGCAACATGCCGCACGGGCAAACCGCCGGTTTTCTGGGAAAAACTTTCGATCCATTTGTGCTGAATGCCGATCCGTCCGATCCGAATTTCAAGGTTCCGGATCTGCTGCCGCCGGATTATCTCTCCGCGCTGCGCGTGGACCGCCGCCGTAACTGGCGCGAGATGATCGACCGCACTGTGAGTAAGTTCGAAACTTCGCAGGATGCACGCCTCCTGGATGCGACGTTCCACCAGGCCTACACGCTGATGTCCTCTCAAAAGGCGCGCGAGGCCTTCGAACTGGCCAAGGAACCGGAAGACACGCGCCGGCGCTACGGGCAAAACCGTTTCGGTCAGAGCTGCCTGCTGGCCCGGCGCCTGATTGAAGCGGGCGTGCGTTTTGTAACCGTCAACATGTTTGAGACGGTGTTCGATGAGATCACCTGGGATATTCACGGCTCGAAGCCTTTCAGCCCCATCAGTTGCTATCGCGATCTGGTGGGCCCGATGTTCGATAACGCGTTCAGCTCGCTCGTGGAAGATCTGCAGAACCGCCGCATGCTGGACAACACCATGATCGTCGCCATGGGCGAATTCGGCCGCACGCCGAAGGTGAATCCGGCGGGCGGGCGCGACCACTGGCCGCAGTGCTGGTCGATCATCATGGCGGGCGGCGGTATCAAGGGCGGCCAGGCGGTGGGCGCGTCGGACGAGATCGGCGCCATGCCGAAGGACCGGCCCACAACACCGGGGCAAATCGCCGCGACCATTTACAAGACGCTGGGAGTGCCGCTCGAGCTGGAACTGCCGGGCGCGCAGAGCCGCCCGATTCCGCTGGTGGATCGCGGCGTCGAGCCGATCAAGGAATTGTTTGTATAGGGTGGCTATCGAGCTAAGCGACATTGAAAATCCGTTTCTCCGACCATTCGCTGCTGCGTATGCAAGAGCGAGGAGTCAGTAGGGAGTTAGCTCTACACATACTTGAAAATGCGATTCCATTCCGTTATGTCCACGCCGGATCCGAAAAGCAGGGCTATTATGACGCTCAAAGGAAAATTTTTGTGAGTGTTGCGGGTGATACTGTGACCACCGTCATGATTGGCGTAAATGAGCAATATATCGAGGGTCTCAGGAAGAAAGTCGTATGAGGATGACATATGACGCGTCGGTAGATGCAGCCTATATTTATTTCGTCGATCGCATTGCCGACGGAGCCGTGAGTGAAACATATCCCTGTGAACTTCGTGGGGACAAAGGCGCTATCAATCTGGACTTCGACGCCTCGGGACGTTTGCTGGGCATCGAGGTGCTGGGAGCCAGGTCAGTCCTGCCTGCAGAAGCCCTCAACAAAGCGGAGTGGCCCACCACGCAAGGGGCCTTAAGAGAGAAGCGATGAAGCCACCGCGATTCATTCTTTGGTTCCTGGTCACCGCACTTTCGGTATACGGTGAAGCGCTCGTGATCCTGCCCAACAGCATCGAGCTGAACGGCCCGGAAGCGCGTCACCACTTACTGGCGGAAGCCGCGCTCGGCGATCATCAGGAAGACTGGACGCGCAAGACCGACTGGCGCTCGTCGAATCCGAAAGTTGCGATCGTCGACGCCAGCGGTGAGGTGCGGCCCGTGGCCGATGGCGAGGCTACGATCACCGCGGCTGCCGACGGGCGCAGCGCCACAGCTATGGTTCGCGTGAAGAATTCGCAGACGCCATACATTTGGAATTTCCGCAACGACGTGATTCCGGTGATGACGAAGGTGGGCTGCAATCAAGGCGCGTGCCATGGCGCGCTCGCGGGCAAGAACGGCTTGAAGCTCACGTTGCGCGGCTACGATCCGGATCTCGATTACGACACGCTCGCGCGGCAGTCGGTGGGGCGCCGCATCGATCCTGAAGAGCCGGCGCGCAGCCTGATGCTGCTGAAACCCACGATGATGGTGCCGCACGGCGGCGGGCGGCGCTTCGACAGCAAGTCGCTCGAGTACAAGATTCTGTCGGGATGGATCGCTGAGGGCACGCCGCGGCCGCGCGACGACGATGCGCAGGTGACGGGACTCGAAGTACTGCCGGCGGCGGCGCGGCTAGCGCCGGGCGCGGAGCAGCAGCTGGTGGTGCGCGCCAGATATTCCGACGGGCAGGTGCGCGACGTCACACGCTGGGTGAAATTCAGCTCGAGCGATGAAGGCGTGGCGTCGGTGGACGATCTGGGACACGTCAAGATGAACGGCACCGGCGAGGCCGCCATCACCCTTTGGTACTCGAGCCGTGTGCTCTATGCGCGCGTGACTGTGCCTTATGCGAACAAGGTGGATGCGGCGGCTTACGAGAAATTTCCGCGCCACAATTACATCGACGATCTGGTCATCGACAAGCTCAAGACGCTCAACATCGCGCCCTCGCCTGTATGTGACGATTTCACTTTTATTCGCCGCGCGTATCTCGATGCGGCCGGTATCTTGCCCACAGCCGAAGAAGTTGAGGATTTTCTGGCGGACAAATCGCCGGACAAGCGGCAGAAGCTGATCGACGGCTTGCTGAAGCGCGACGAATACGTGGATTACTGGGCGTACAAGTGGTCGGATCTGCTGCTGGTTTCGAGCCGGAAGCTGCGCTCGAATGCGATGTGGTCGTTTTACTACTGGATCCGCGACGGCGTGAAGAACGACAAGCCGTGGGACCAGTTCGCGCGGGAGATCTTCACATCATCCGGCAACACGCGGCAGAACGGCGCACTGAACTATTACGTGATTCACAAGGACCCCATCGATATCGCTGAAAACGCCACGCAGGCGTTCCTGGGACAGCACCTGACATGCGCGCGCTGCCACAATCATCCGCTCGAAAAGTGGACGCAGAAGCAGTATTACCAGTTCGCGAACTTGTTTTCGCGCGTGGGTGAGAAGAATGGCGACGAGCCGGGCGATATCGTGATCTTCGCCAAGGCGTCGGGGAATATCAATCATCCGCGGCTGCTGAAGCCGCTGCCGCCGACGCCGCTCGATGGCACGCCGGTCGCGCTCGATTCGCCCGTCGATCGGCGACTGCCATTTGCGCAATGGCTGACCAGCAAAGACAACGTCTACTTCCAGCGCGCCATCGTCAACCGGATCTGGGGCAACTTCATGGGGCGGGGCATCGTGGACCCGGTGGATGACGTGCGCGCGACCAATCCGGCGTCGAACCAGGAGTTGCTGGATGCGCTGTGCAAGGATTTTGTGGACCACGGCTTCGACGTCAAGTACCTGATCCGCACGATCATGAATTCGGCGGCGTACCAATTGGCGTCGGAATCCAACGCGACTAACCAGGGCGACAACAAGTATTATTCAAAGTACATCGTGAAGCGGCTGCCGGCCGAAGTCCTGCTGGATGCGATGTCCCAGGTGACTGGAGTGCCGACGCAGTTCAGCGGATATCCTGCTGGGACGCGGGCTCTCGAGCTGCCTGACACGCAGGTGAAGTCGGAGTTTCTGGCGTCGTTTGGGCGGCCGCCGCGCATAGTGTGCGATGCGGCGGAGCGATCGAGCGCCCCCAGCGTCGCTCAAGCCCTGCACGTTATCAATGGCGATACGCTGAACCGGAAGCTGATGGCGGCGGATGCGTACCCGGCGCTGGCCATCAAGCTGGGACTTTCCGATTCGAAGACGCTCGACCATCTGTACCTTTCGGCTTACAGCCGCTATCCGACCGACGCCGAGAAGCAGCCCATGCTGGCGGCGCTGCGCAAGGCGCGGGAGGCGCCGGGCCCGGCCGATGTACAACGTGAAACGCGGCGGCAGGCGCTTGAGGATATGATGTGGGCCGTCCTCACCAGCAAAGAGTTTCTGTTCAATTACTGATGCGACGTTTATCCATAATAGGCGGGGCCAGTTTGCTGGCTTGCGGGCTCTTGCAGGCCCAGGATTCGCCCTCTTTTGCGAAAGATGTCGCTCCGATCTTCGCAGCCAACTGCGCCGGCTGCCACGGCGCCAATGTACGGATGGGCAGCCTGAATCTCGATACCTACGAAGGCGTCGAGAAGGGCGGCAGTCACGGCAAAGTTATCGAGCCCGGCAAGGGCGCGGAGAGCCGGCTCTACCTGATGATCACGGGCAAACTCGCGCCCGTCATGCCCCTGAGCGGAAAGCCGCTGGCCGAGGGCGATATCGAACTGATCCGGAAATGGATTGACGCCGGCGCGAAGCCACCGACGCCGGCCGAAGCGCAGGAAATCGCCGCGCGATTGACACAGCCCGTCATTCCCGACATCAAGCCGAAGACAGCCATCAAGCCGCAGATTGGCGCGCTGGCTTACCGGCCCGATGGAAAGTTGCTGGCGCTCGGGACCTATAAAGAGGTGCGGCTGGCGGATCCCGCGACGGGCTCAACTATCGCCACGCTCACTGGCCACGCCGAAGCCATTCGCGCGCTGGCATTCTCGCGTGACGGGAAGCTGCTCGCCGCAGCAGGCGGATTGCCGGCGCGTTCGGGAGAGGTCAAAATCTGGAATGTCGAAGCGCGCAGGGAGCTGCGCACGATCAAGGGCCATAGCGACTGCATCTATGCGGTGGCGTTTTCGCCCGACGGAAAGAGCGTGGCCACGTCGAGCTATGACAAGCTGATCAAGCTGTGGAGCGTCGAGAGCGGCCAGGAGATTCGCACGCTTAAGGATCATATCGACGCCATTTACGCGCTGGCGTTCACGCCCGACGGACAGCGGCTTATCTCCGGCGCCGCCGACCGGACGGTTAAAGTCTGGGATGTTGCAACCGGCGAGCGTCTCTTCACAATGAGCGAGCCGCAGGACGGGCTGAACACGATTGCGCTCGATCCCACCGGGAAATTCGTCGCGGCCGGCGGCCTCGACAAGACGATTCGCATCTGGTCGCTGGGTCCCAAGGGCGGGACGCTGGTCAATTCGCTTATTGCGCACGAAGACGCCATCCTGAAGCTCGCCTATTCGCCCGACGGAAAACTGCTGGCATCGAGCGGCGCCGACCGGATGATCAAGATTTTCAAGGCTGACGACCTCACCGAGATCAAGACGCTGGACCATCAGCCGGACTGGGTGATGTCGCTTGAGTTTTCGCCAGACGGCAAGACTTTAGCCGCCGGACGCTACGACGGGTCCCTCGAGATCTACACCGTCGGGCAACTGTCGAACCCGCCCGCGCGCCAGGCGCGGACGGTAGACCCTAACGCGATTCACTGAGGTTGGTATGAAACGCATCCTATTTCTCGCCGCCATCACCGCTGCCGCCTTCGCTCAGACTTCGACCGAATGGCCCACCGGCAACCGCACCACGCCGCCGACGATCAGCTCAGTTACCCCGTTAGGGGTGGCGCGCGGCGCAACCATCGAGATGAATGTGGACGGCTTGAATCTGGCGCGTACCAGCACCGTGTACTTCAGCGAGCCTGGCATCAAAGCCCGCATCGTCCGTATTAAAGAGCTGCCCGATCTTCCCGATATTCGATTGGGCTCGAACGGCACGCCTTCGACGGTGGATCTCGGTCCGTTGCCGCCGCGCAACCAAGTGACGCTGGAGGTCGAAGTCAGCCCCGATGCGCCTATCGGCACCGTGGCGATGCGGCTGCAAACACCGCTCGGCACCAGTCCCGCGGCCAGAATTGCGATCGAACCATACTACGGCGAGAGCCCGGACCGCGAGCCCAACAACACACCGGACGATGCGTTCGATACCTATCTGCCGACGATCCTGGTGGGCACAATTTCCAAACCCGGAGATCTGGATTACTACAAGATCAAAGTGAAAGACGGCGAGCAGATTGTGTTCCAGAACCCTGCCCGCGAACTGGGCTCGAGCCTGCAACCGGTGGTTGGGATTTACGATATCAATCAAAATCTGGTGAAGGAATTCGGCGAAGATGGCGGGCGCGATACCAGAACGTTCGCGTATCAGTTTGCCAAGGGCGGGACTTATTACGTCCGCGTGTCCGATTACCAGGAGAGCGGCAGCGCCGGCCACTTTTACCGCATCAAGGCTGGACGGTTTCCACTAGCGGAAGCTGCGTTTCCGCTGGGATTGCAGAAGGGGAAGACAACGGCCATTCAGTTGCGCGGCTACAATTTAGGCGCGGACAAATTCGAGGTGAAGGGGGAACCATCGCCCGAAGACATGCGTGCGGTG
>DATLVQ010000178.1:0-4683 GCA_035577325.1 Bryobacteraceae bacterium
GAAAAAGTAAGAAGAGCGACGCGTGATGGGTAGTAGTTGAGCATTGAGAGGCTTGCGGGCGGTGAATTTCAGATTGGCCTCGTCACTGCCACCCACAGGGCTAGACCCAGGCCGAAGATGATGTGATTGAACAGGCTTACGCGAGCCAGATGAGCATCACCCGGCGCATCCCGTCCCAGCCAGCCCATCCCCTGTGACGGGAACATGAGAAACCAAGGGAAGACTGTGGTGGCCGTTCCGTAGAGGATGGCGCTGAGGGCTGTCGGCGTCGCGTGCGCCACAACCAATAGGCCAAGGTACACAAGGGTCAGCACGATGCCGATCAAATAGTGCGCGGCTAATCCCAAGACTAGTTCTCCTCGCAAGGGCGGCGTCTGCAGGATGTCCGTGTGCCTGAACTTGCCTCGCAAGAGGTAGCCAATCCAGCGTCCGATTAAATCAGGACCGGTTCGGCGCGGCCCCCGGCCGGCGATGCCGAGCCGGAGAGCGATCACGGCCACGACGTCCATGGTGACGGTGGCAAGGATACCCACAATCAGGCCAACAATGAACGCACGGCTTTCCATCGTACGGCGCCTCCGCCCTTACTGGTTAGGCTGCTGCCCAACGAGAAACAGATAAGCTACGGCATGGTGTCGTGGCAAACACGCTGGGCTTATTTCGAGATGGGGCCGTTGGCTTCATCGATTGGTTAGACCTTTGCCGATTTTGCTGCTCCCTCGCATATTCATGTTTCGTTCGCGCGACTTGGCTGAGTAGCGAAGAGCAGGAATGCTGCGGCTGCTGCGGTGAAGACCGAGTAGTCCAGCGGCGCCTTGGGGCCCAATGCCACTGTCATCGTAGCTGCGAATGAAAGTAGTAGCAGTGCACTGGCGAGCGACACCCAACGCAACTTCCAGCCAATTAGCAGGGCGAGGGCAAGCCCTGTTTCGGCCGCGGTTGACGCCCAACCTACGACTGGAATCAGACCTGCCGGCACAAACCAGTTTAGCTTCGCCACATAGGCATTGAATCTTGTCAGGTCTCCCCAACCGACTCCCGGACTGCCAGGTGGTCCCCAAAGCCCGAAGCGATCGGCCACTGCGGAGAGAAACGCCATCGCAAGAGCGATACGCAGCAGCCACGATCCCACACGGACGAGTTTAGCGTTCATCTTTTCAGTTTCCTGCACCAATCAAAAATTGACAGGCCTAACGAAGAAGTTCAGCAGCGGGGCCGGTTGCGAGGACCTGATGCCTCGGAGAGCCGTCATGCCGGCCCCGTCTGCTGCAACGGCTGGTTCGGCCTGTCCCTGGTTGGTCGAGCATCACCGGACTACATCGCACCCCCGCCATCAACCACGCGTAGGACAACCTTGCCGCGGACAGGCTTGTGCTGATACGCCTGCCGCGCTTCGGCGAGCGGGAACACGGCGCCAACGACTGGGCGGACCGCGCCCCCGTCGATCAACCGTGCGATCTCCACCAGCTGCGTTCGGCTAGGCTCCACGATGAAGTACGCGGCGCGAATGCGCTCGTCGGTCGCCCGTTCCCCTGAAGCAGCGACGGTGACCAGCCTTCCGCCGGGCTTGAGCACGCTCCAGGACCTCTCCAGTGTCTCCCCGCCGACCGTGTCGAAAACCACGTCGACGTGCCGGACCACGTCCTCGAACCGCTCGGCCCGGTAGTCGATCACCTCGTCGGCCCCGAGGCTGCGCACGAAGTCGAGATTGGCTGCCGAGGCAGTGGCTGTCACCCGCGCGCCGCGCCAGCGGGCGAGCTGCACGGCAAAGGTGCCGACGCCTCCGGCCGCGCCGTGGATCAGCACCCGCTGGCCCGCGGCGAGACCGGCACGGTCGACCAACCCCTGCCAGGTCGTCAGAGCGGAAATCGGTGTGGCGGCTGCATGAACGTGATCCACGCTAATCGGCTTGTGGGCGATATCGGCGATGCGCGCCACGCAGTATTCGGCGGACGCGCCGTCCCGGTACCAGTCGTTGAGTCCGTACACCAGGTCCCCCACACCCGCATCCCTGACCCCGGCCCCTAGGGCGGCGATTTCGCCGGAGAATTCGTGTCCGGGGATGACCGGCAATGGGCGCGGCTCCCCCGCCCGATTGGTCCAGGTCGGGAGCCAGGAGAGTTCCGTATGGATGACGCCGGCCGCGTGAACCCGTACGAGCACCTCGCCTTCCCCGGGACGGGGCTGCTGCGCGTCGTCGTAGGCGAGCGCCTCGGGGCCATCGCGGGCGCGCAGACAAATCGCCTTCATGCCCCACTCTCACACAAACATCTGTCGGCCGAACTAGAATTAGACGACATTTTGTCATCTATTTCTGCCTCCATAGAGGGCAGTTTGCCGGAAAAGACTGCAGGACGTCAACCGCAATTCATTGACAGTTCGAAGCTCTGTGTTTACATTTCTGCCATATGCGTCAGACAATTACTTTTCGTCCGACAAAAAAGCTAGCGGAATGGATCGAACAAACCGCGGCGCGGATCGGCGTGTCTCAAGGGAAGCTGATCCGCGACCATCTTGAGCGCGCCCGGCAAAGCGACAACGGTACGCGCAAATTTATGCGGTTTGCCGGCGTCATGCGCGGTGGCCCGCGCAACTTGTCGACGCGCAAGGGATTCTCGAAAAAGTGAGAGGAATTGCGGACACCGGCCTCCTGGTGGCATTGGTGAATTCGCGTGACGCGCATCACACATGGGCACTGCGCGTTGCCGAGCAGGTAGCCGAACCTCTCCTTACGTGCGAGCCGGTCCTGGCTGAAACTGCGTTTCACCTTGGCAACGTCGAATTGATTCTGGAGATGGTGTCCGAAGAATTCGTTGCGCTCGCTTTTGATTGTAACGATCATCTGCCGCAGCTGATGGCACTAGCCAAACGCTATGCCGATCGTCGACCGGATTTGGCCGATCTGTGTTTGATTCGGATGAGCGAACTATTCCCAAATCACAGTATCATCACCGTGGATCAAGACTTTCGCGTTTACCGCCGGAACAAACGCGAGGTGATTCCGCTGATCTGCCCGCCCTGAATCCGAACTCGCCACGGGACCTGCCTTCGTTGACTACAGCACGGCAGGCGAGTTGGCATGGCATCCGTCTTTGCCAAGACTACGACGTGACGAGAGCAGCAACAGTTGCGCTGGGGGTCAAACGAGGGGACGCTGCGCGCTTTCCGCAATGCTGACCGTTTTACAACTTTCAAAATCTTTCGCCGGCCGGGCGCTCTTCGACGGTGTGTCGCTCCAGGTCAATCGCGGCGATCAAATTAAATTTCAGTCCTGATCCATTGACAGTTCGAAGATACTCTTTAACCGCGAAGCTTCTTAGTTATGTTGGCGACGCGTGCTCCGAGAACGCCAGCGATGGCAAGGTCTTCCTTGGTTGGTTGCAATTCGCCACGGGGTCCTGCGATGGTCGATGCCCCATAAGGCGTGCCGCCACGAGCGTCAGTGTGAATCATCCCTTCGGTCGAATACGGCACGCCGACGATCAACATGCCAAGGTGGATTAGTGGCACCATCATGGTCAGAAGGGTGGTCTCCTGACCGCCGTGCGTTGAAGCTGTTGAAGTGAAGACGCCCGCGGGCTTGCCTTCCATCTCGCCGTTGAGCCACAGGCTGGCGGTCGAGTCGATAAGTAGCTTCATCTGCGCGGTCATATTCCCATAGCGCGTCGGCGAGCCGAAAATCACTCCGTCGGCTTCGCGCAGATCATCAAGCGTGCATACCGGAATGTCCTGTTGCTGCTCCCGAACCTTCACGAGATATTCGTTGTCTGCGGTCTTTTTCACGACCTCGTCAAATTCGGCGACGCGGCGCAGCACGACCTCTGCACCTGTCACCGACTTTGCGCCTTGTTCAACGGCACGTGACAACTGGAATACGTGCCCATACATCGAGTAATAAACGACTAGGATTTTCATTATGGTAGTTTCTGGTTTGTTTGTGGTTTGGGTCTGGTGTGTTTTTGGAAAAGCGAGTCATCCGTCTAACTAGAATTAGATGAGCGACGGCGGACGAGGGCGTCGCTTGCGGTGGAAGTGTGCAAGTCATCTCAAATGTGAACGCAGAGCGGTCCGCCGTTCGCTCCATCGCATAGTTAGGCCCTTCGGCGGAACGTGCATGGAGCCTTAGACAGCTCCCGCATCACGTGCGACTTGGAGCGTGTCGAGATATTGCTGGAATTTTACGGCCCGACCGTCGCGGATCGTCCAGACGTGGGCGACCTGTGCTTTGCGTTCCTGGCCTTGCCCGTGAAATCTGAAGTAATAGTAGCCGAGAGCCACAACTCTCTCGCCGCCGTTGCACTCAAAGATCTCGTCCACGTCAAAGACGAGTTTGTCAAAACCCGCCGTTAAGCGTTCGAAAATGCCTGAGCGCACCGCCGCTATCCCGTGATACGGGCTGCGGTCCGCCAACGGTGAATTGTCAGCCACGATCCAGACAATGTCGTCAGCCAAATACGACATCACTGCTTCGTAGTCGCGTTCGCCTAAGCGTGCGTAGAGTGTTTCAATATCTGTAATCGTATTCATATTCGATGAGGTCTAACTAGAATTAGATGGCAAATTGCACTCTGTTTCCTGCCGCACGAAGGCAGTTTGACTTAAAACACTGCAGGATGCCAACTCTCTTTCGCGCAAAATACGTGCCCGATAAAATCGCACCTGATATCTGTCATGTGGAGTCAA
>DATLVQ010000179.1:0-2494 GCA_035577325.1 Bryobacteraceae bacterium
GTGCTGGTCCACTGGCCCGATGGCTCGAGAGAACGGTTCCATGGCGTCAAGAGTGACGGGATTGTGAAGCTGCAGCAGGGCACGGGGAAAGCTTTGTAGCGCATGGGGATGCCGATACTAGGGCGATATTCATCAGGCATCTTGTTATTCGCTGCCGGTCTCGGCGCGTTCCTCTTTTCGCAGACCGTCACGCAGCAAGTGCCGCCAATCCGCTTCCAGGACGTCGCACAGCGCGCCGGGCTGCGTTTTGTGCTCGAAAACAATCCCACGCCGCGAAAGCACATGATCGAAACCATGGCCGGCGGCGTGGCGGCATTCGACTATAACGGCGACGGCCTCACCGATATCTTCTTTACAAACGGCGCCGCCATCCCGTCGCTTGAAAAGGAATCGCCGAAATACTGGAACCGCCTTTTTCGGAACGATGGCGGCATGAAGTTTACCGACGTCACGGAGTCGGCAGGCGTTGCAGGCGCTGGATATTCCATGGGAGCCGCGGCCGCCGATTATGACAACGATGGCAAGGCCGACCTGTTTGTGGCGGGCGTCTATCGCAATATTCTGTACCGCAATTTGGGAAATGGAAAGTTCGCGGACGCCACCGCACGGTCAGGCATCAAGAGTGACCGGTGGTCGGTTGCAGCGGGTTGGTTTGACTATGACAACGACGGGCTGCTCGATCTTTTTGTGGTGAACTACGCCAAGTGGACGCCCGCGTTCGACCAGTACTGCGGCGATGCCACCAGAAATCTGCGCGTCTACTGCCATCCGAAATACTTCGAAGGCGTGCCCAATCAGCTGTACCACAATCGCGGCGATGGCACATTCGAAGACGTTTCCGAAAAGGCCGGTATCGCGCAGTTCAGCGGGCGCGGAATGAGCGTGGCGTTCGCCGACTACGACGGCGACGGGTTCACTGATATTTTTGTCACCAACGACAACCTGCCGAACTTCCTCTTCCACAACCGGGGCAACGGCACGTTCGAGGAGGTCGGCCTCACCGCGGGCGTGGCTCTGCTGGACCATGGGAAACCTGTGGCCAGCATGGGCGCCGATTTTCGCGATTATGATGACGACGGGTTGCCGGATATCGCCGTGACCGCGCTCACAGGCGATACGTTTCCACTGTTTCGCAACATCGGCAAAGGGAGCTTTCAGGACGCCACCTACGCGAGCCAGCTTGGCCCGCAGACCATTCGGTGGAGTGGTTGGGGTAACGGGTTGTTCGATTTCAACAACGACGGAAACAAAGATCTTTTCACCGCCAACTCGCACGTCAACGATAAAATCGACCTGTTCGAAGCCACGGCGTACAAACAAGCCAACCGTATCTTTGCCAACATAGGGAGTGGAAAGTTTCGCGATGTTTCGCCTGACGCAGGCGCCGGATTCGACATTGCGCGCGCGCATCGAGGCAGCGCGTTTGCGGACTTCAACGGCGATGGCAAGATCGACATCGTTGTTTCCTCGCTCGGCGAGACCGCGGAGCTGTGGGAGAACACGAGTCCGGGCGCAAACCACTGGCTCAGAGTGAAACTTGTAGGCTCGCGCAGCAACCGCGATGGCATCGGCGCGCTTATTCGCATCGGAAATCATTGGAACCACATGACCACAGCCGTGAGCTACGCATCATCGAGCGACTTCGGTGTGCACTTCGGGCTGGGCGCGACAAAACTGATCGGCAAAATCGAGATCCGGTGGCCGAGCGGCGCCGTGCAAGTACTAAAAGACATCAAATCCGATCAAGTGTTGGAAGTCCGCGAACCGAAGGCGTAACGGCTCACGGCGCGGTAATCTGCAGTTCTTCTTCGAGCTTCTGTTTCTCCTCGCGATCGGACTTTTGGAGCGCTTGATATTCTTCGAGAGTCTTTTTGGCAAGTTCTGCCTGCCCAGTCGCCTGATAAGCCCGAGACAACTGATATCGCAGACTGCCATCCTGATCGATCGGCAGCGCGGCCTGTAAGTGCGGGATGGCTGCCGCGGGCTGCCCCGCAAGCATGTACGCCCGCCCCAGGGCATGATGCGCTGGCAGAAGCGTTGCGTCGGTCTTAAGCGCCATTTCGAGACACGGAATGGCCTTCCCGGTTTCCTGCGAGCTCAGCAGGATATCGCCCTTGGTGAAATTCAGCGACGCTGAAGCAGGTTCTTGCCGCAGCAGATCATCCACCAGGGCGAGCGCGGCTGCATAGTCGCGCGCTTGATAAAGGGAAGCCAGCAGCTCTTCTTGCAGGTGCGCATCGTGGGGCGCGGATTTGAGCGCCAAGCGCCATTCCTTGATGGCAGCCAGGTGCTGGCGGCGGGCGCGCAGCAATTCGGCCCGCAGCTCGTGGATTTCGGAACCCTCGGGCAGCCTCTCCAGACGCATCATGGCGTCGTACGCCAGCCGGGCGAACGCGCGAGACTGCCAATAGAGCGCCTCCGGCGTTTGTGACGATCCTGCCTCCCGAATCACCTGATCGAAACGGCCGGCAGAAAAATCGCAAGCCAGGAGTTC
>DATLVQ010000180.1:0-4306 GCA_035577325.1 Bryobacteraceae bacterium
TACGAACTGTATTTGCGGCCGGTCCCAAACCAACCCGCTCTTGGCCAAGTAGGCGGCCGCCAGGTTATTGTTGCCCGCGGCCCGGTTCAGCGCCGCCAAGTTGTAGTAGATTTCGACGAGAAACGGGCTAGACCCGACATACGCCTTCAAGGACGCCGTGATGGCGGACTCGCACCAGGCGAGGTTGTCCAATCCGGCCTCTTGGTCACCGAACGGCCAGGGCAGATTCGCCATTAACATGCCGGACACCCAGCGCGGGAAGATTTTGAAGTGTCCGGGCGCGTAGTCGGGTTCGTTGGCGGTCAATTCGACGGCCTCAGCCAGCTCGGCCCGCAGCTTCTCGATGCCGCGGATGGTCGTTATCAGCTCCCATGCTGGGGCGCTCTGGGCAGCCGACGCGCGCAGCAGAGCCAGGCAGCTCAGGTAGATCGCCCTCTGCCTATGGGTGGCCTGGTCTTTGAACTTCTCGAGGTATCCCTCGAAGGTCGCCACGCCTTCTTCGGAGCGCCCGACGCTCGAGTACGCCACGGCGAGCAAGATCGTATTCAACGTGACGTCGGTCGGCCCGACGTCGTTGACGGCTTTGAGGTAGTCGAGCTGTGCCTGGTGCTGGGACCACTCATTGTGCGACACGCACACGGGCGAGCCCGCCTCCGCCAGCGCCTGGGTGAAGGGCTGCAACTCGGCGGCATCGAATGCCAGGTCCACCGTGCGCCGCTGCAGGCTCTCACTGACCCGCATGGACGTCTTCATCGCTACCACCGCGCCGCTCCCAATCGCCGACAGGGCCTGCCTGATGCCCGTGGGCGCTACGCCGACTGCCGATCGAAGCGGCCCGCTGGCCAACCCGACCGCCCGGTCTACGACTTCACCGGAAATCCTCCAAACGTCGCTGATCCGCGACTTCATGAAATTGCGCAGCATGGTGCCTCCGGGTCGTCAAGTATTGGCCATAGGAAGTTCCCGCACGCATTGAGCCCTTGTACGCCCCGTGCTCGTCCGAGACGGTCGCGCCAATAGCCACAGCTACCAGTGGACCAAAGATGACGGAGTAGATCCCATGGTGGTGGGTGATGGCTCCATTCTGGAACGCGCCCTATCTTAAGGAATTGCAACTTGACCCAGGCCCCTTATCAGCTACAAGCCACGGAAAGGCGGGTCAACTTTTCTCTAAGCTGCGTGAATGAGCACGTCAGCTCCCAGATCATGATATACCTATTTCTCAAAGTGTTGAATGCGTTGCCGAGGCAACCGCCCGATGTCTCGTGTTACAGCGCTCTCTGACACCTAACGGCACTGTTCATCACCATCTTATTGATAATACGGCCAATCTATTCCTGTTATTGTGTCACGGAGAGTATCACTCCGCAGCGGAGCTGACTCCATACTTAGCAATCTTACGATATAGGGTCATGCGTGACAGGTTGAGCGCCTCCGCTGCCTTGCTCTTATTCCAGTCCGTGCGGACGAGGGCATCAACAAGGCGGTTCCGATCGCACTCAGAAGCATCCGTGCGACCGGCTGTAGAAAACCATTCCAGCAGGTCGAAGCGCGTAATGAAGCGGCCCGGCTTGTTGAGGTAGGCGACTTCGAGCAGGTTACGCAACTCTCGGACGTTGCCGGGCCAATCGTACTGCAAGAACGAGGCCGTCACATCGTCGTCGCACCCCTCAACCTCGCGGCCGAACTGGCGGTTGAACTCAGTAATGAAGTGGCGGCAGATGATGGGAATATCGCGTTTGCGCTCGCGGAGGGGGGGAAGGCGGATGCGGGCGACGTTGAGGCGATAGTAGAAATCCTTGCGGAACCGGCCATCTGCGACATTGCTCTCAAGGTCGCAATTGGTGGCAGCGATGAAGCGACATTTTATAGGGTAGCTGGTACGGCCGCCAAGCGGATACGCTTCGCGGCTCTCAATGGCCCGCAAGATCTTGGCCTGAGCGAAGGGGCTCATGTCGCCGACCTCATCGAAGAAGAGGGTGCCGTCACCGGCCTGCAGAAGCTTGCCCGCGGAGAACCGGACAGCACCGGTAAACGCACCTTTTTCGTACCCTAACAGCTCGCTCTCGATGAGCGTGTCCGGGATGGCGGCGCAATTGACAGTGACAAAGGGTCTGTCGGCACTACGGCTATTACGGTGCAGCAACTCGGCGACAAGCTCTTTTCCGGTGCCGGTTTCACCAGTAATTAGGACCGTGCTAGAGGTGGCGGCGAACTTGCTGATGTAGCCCCGAACGGTGCGAATCGCTGGGCTGGCGCCTACCACGCGCTCCAGGCCGTCAAGGGATGCGGTGGCGACGGAGTCCCCAGACCGGGCGCAGCCAGAGGTTGAGGCAGCATAAGGGGCTATGCATCGCTCGATAGCCGCCGAGAGTTCCTCAGGCGCATAGGGAAACTTCAGGTAGTCGCGGCAACCAGCCCGAAAGGCGGCGATAGCGAGATCCTCGGAGCTATTGACGGCAATTCCGATAATTGGAAGTCTGTCGACAGTTGCTCTTATGCGGCGCACATAAGCGAGGTCACGCTCCGCGTCATGCGCGGAAAGGGTGACGATGGCCATGTGGGGCGGCGGTTTGGGTATCACGACGTCGTTTTTCGTGGACCCGCGAAAGATTTTCAGCTCAAAATCGCTGAACGACTGCTGAACAGATAGTCCGGGTGATCCGAACGCGTCGACAACCCAAATTCGGAGTGCCATTAGGCTCCTACCTTTTTAACTCCATGCGACGCTGGCAAATAACCACTGGAATGATCGGGATTTCCTATTTTTGCACTCCTGAGTATACACCCTGCCAACGGCCTTGTTCTGTTCTTTCCCCACCTAATTCGAAAAATATGTCGGAAAACCTCCGCCATTGTCCTTGTCTTTTGCAGCCGCCGGAGACGGACACTAGCTCGCGCCGGTTTCCTCGATGCCCTTCTATTGCTTTGCGTCGAACACAGCGTCATTCAGCCACTCGACTGTGTTTTTTAATGAACGCGAGACTTCCCGCCTACGATTTCGCATCGTCTTTTTTTGGTTTGAGCGAATCGTCGCAAGATACGAATCGCGCGCCGCGTTCTTCCGCCTGCCATATTGTTATCGGCTCCCCCGGCGAGCAGGAAGGACAGCCACCCTCCATCATCACCATCATTCAGCCTGCGGGTATCCGGAAGAGAGCTGGCATTTCAATGCTTTCGCTTAGTTAGCAGCATCCACGATCTCAACGACTCATGAGCATGTCCTGTAATCGTGAAGATGATATCGCTCCAAGTGCGACGTGGATGGATCGCTTTTGATGGCACGCCAAGGGCCGAATTTGATAGATGAGGATTTTGAACCAGTTGGCCGAGCCACCCCGAAGGCGCAGATTTGTTCCCTGTTACAGAGTCAAATGTGACAGTTAGTGCAAACCTCCGGTGAAGAGTCAATGGCACAAGAAGATAAAGGGTAACTAAGACTGTCACAGAGAGTGTCACGCGCCGGTAGGCCGCCTTCCCATGGCGTGTGGGAACTGAAAACTGAGCGGATTATCTTCTGCCTCCGGCGAATTGCGCTGAGACCTTTCTCGCGGATTTCTCTGATATGCATCAGGTCAAATGTCCGGCGCGGCCGACCCCCTCCTCGCACCGTTCGCCCGGTGCTCTCGCTGGTGGCATAGCCAACACGGAACATTGCCGCGCAGATTGCGCGGCGTTGGTCCGTCCTTCAACCAACAAAAACGACAAAACTGCACGGATTCCTCTTGGCTTCCGGGCGAAATTGCGCACGTCATCTTTCACCGATGTTTCGAAGGCTCCTGCCGGCCGACAAGGAACAATTTCCAACCGCCGCCCGATGTCTCACTGCTTTACCAATGACAAGTCTCGCCATCAGCATCAACTCAGCCCTCTGGTTGAACACCGTCGACATGCGGTCGCTTCTTGGTGATCAAGTCATATGGCGTGTAGCTGGTCGTGCAGTCTCCCACTGTGTTTCGCTCAACAGCCGCTGTATCCCCGACCTGTCTTAATCTGTCAGTAGCTTAATTTTCCAGGACGGACCTAATGCCACTCGGCTCCTACGGATGTCTGCTACACCTACACCTGCACCAGCGCGTCGGTGGTCAGCGTTCGGTTGACGCGGAATTACCAGCGTTTGCCGGTCCCGCTTCTGCTGCGATTTCAGTGCTTAACCAGCCGGTAGTAGCTTGGCTGACCCTGCATCTGGAGCTCTTGATCGTTGTCATCTTTCCATTTTCGATGTCTATCATCTGCAGGGTGCCAAAGTCAGGGCCGCAGAGGTCGTGCTTCTTCCAACCCAAGAGGTAACGGGAATCAGGGGACC
>DATLVQ010000181.1:0-3354 GCA_035577325.1 Bryobacteraceae bacterium
CCGCCGACTGATCCGCCGTCAGAACCGCCGCCGCCTGCGCCCCCCGTGCTTGCGGGAGCCCCACCATCACCGCCAACTCCATTTGGGCCAGCGGCTCCGCCGCCGCCTGCGCCGCCCCTATTGTTCGCAGCGGGAGTGCCGCCGGTTCCGCCGCTATGGTTAAAATTGAATGTTCCTGGCGGCGATCCTAAAAAACTTCCTGCGCCGCCGGCACCACCCGCCGATGCTACAGCATTCGCGCCGTTTCCGGCCGTGATTTGCCATCCTTCATTGGCGTTAATGCCGAAACTGGTGTTGCTGGTGCCGCCTCCTACATCAACAAGGAAATGGACGGAACCCGAAAGCGTCAGATTCGTGTAATTGATATCAGCGCCGCCACCGCCGCCGCCGCCGCCCTTGGGATTGGCGCCGGTGCTGCCTACGCCGCCATTGCCGCCCGCGCCGACAACATCAACATTGTTGTTGGAATTATTCCAGTCGCCGGGGACGGTCCACGGTGAAGATGTCGCAGCTAAAAGAAAGACCTGCGTCATTTATGCACTTAGGATCAGTCGTAAAGGATCGTGAAAATCAATTGATCCTGATTGAGCGATACCGCCGCGCTATCCGATGCGCCGGTGTCGAGCTTGTTCTGAATGTCGATGGACACCAGAAGATTTGAAGGCAGCGATAGTCCGGTTACGTCCGTGCCGTGAGAGGTCACCCAATCCACATCGATGCCACGGAACGTCTGTTCTGTGGAAAGCCATGCATTGAAGAAAATAACGCCGCTGCCGATTGCGGCGGGACCGCGCGTCGAGTGCGCGCCGTGATTGAACTCGGTGCATTTCGATTGCATCGAGGCAGAGGTGATGCCAGTAACAGTCGATCCGGCGGGGACGCCAAGACCCTCAAATGTGGTCTCAAGCCGCCAGTCATTCACAAACTGCTCGTTGATGTTCTTCCCAACAACGCGGCTCTTGAGTGAACCGGCGGGATTGCCGACGGCGGAATCATAAGAGAGCGTGGTATTCGGACCGCCGGGCGTGGCCGCAAAACCCTGCACATCGCTCGCGAAGTCGAAAGTGACGGTAACGCTACCCATGTTGCTCTCCTGCAATGTATTTTTTTACGATCTCGATGATGGGCGCGGCCTGGGCTATCGAAAGCGGCTCCTGCACTTCAAGATCGGGCACGATAAACAGCCGTTCACCGCGTCCGACATGAGCGCCCATACGCCAATGTTCCGTTACGACAACGCGGAGGCCACCATTAGGATCGATGATCCCGGCCACGGCGCTTAAAGCCATCAGATCAGCCCCGCCAGCGCCGTCGTCAAAGCGTCAAGCCTCGCCTGCAACACGGTTTTCATGTTTTCCATCACGCTGGCCGAATCTGAAATGCTCAGCGGGGCGATTTCAACCCTCTGGGCGCCGAGTGCTGGATCGGTGATAACAATATTGCCTGACGAAATAACCGCATTATTGGTGATCGCCGTCGTCAGAGCGGCAATCTTGGCGTTCAGAACGTCGATTGCGGCAGCGGTGTTGCCGCCGGTTCTTGCACTTGCTATGTCCATTTACGAACACTCCTGCATCCATCGTCTTGCCTGCGCCGCTTTCTCCTGCCGCTCGATCTTCGCCATCACCGGATCGCAGCGCAGATGGCATTCCGGTTTGTCGCAGATCACGCCCATGCAGACCTTGCATAAGCCGCCGAGATCGGCCGGATCGCAGAATGGCTCGACGCGTTTGATGCTCTGGCAATGGGCGCAGGTGAAGGTGGCCTTCTCCTGAATACCAAAAGGCCCCGATAGAGTGGCGAGGCCGGTCAGGGCTTTTCGCATCGCAGATATTTCCTTCGGAAAATCTGGTTACTCGCGGAATTTCATGCCAACGTTGACCGTCGAGGCGTAGGTCGATGACTTCGCCCGGATGCCGATGCCGGCAAGATTGGTCGCGGGAATGACCAGTTCACCAGGGCCGCAGGGATTGACCTGCCACTGATAGGTTCCGCGCTGATTGGCGCCGATAGTGTCGATGATGCCGGTTTCAGGGCCAGTCGGCTCCGCCGTCAGCGAGCCGAGGCAGACTGTTGCCGCCGCAGCATCGGCCTGATCCAGCGCGTTGGAGGTCAGCGTGACGCCGCCGGTGCCCGCCGTGGTCTGCTTGATAACAGTCCACGCGATTTCGCAATCGGTGGCGTTCGGTAAACCGCTGGGCCCGACTTTGAACTCATAGACCCAGGCACGTCGCAGGCCGGTGGTCTGTGCCGCGGCTTGCAACATAGTTTTGACGGTGGAAGCGACGTTGTTGAGCGCCGGGGTGGTCGCTGATACGTTGGTAACGCCATAGAGTGCCATTTGGTTAGCTCCTTTGGGTCAATGGGCCTTTCCAAGGGGAAAGCCCGAAAAAGCCGCCCAAAGGACGGCTGGACTTACTCACATTTGAACTGATTTTATTCATGCGACCATGCCACGATATTTCTCGACCGCTTTGGAGAACTCGGGAGGATATGCCGAGCCCTCGCTCAGAACACCAAGCTGATAAGTGTAGCTTTGAACTCCCGGCGTATCGTCTGATCGAAGTTGTGGATCGCGTCCGGCCGCAAAATAAAACTGCTTCACGAGCGTAATCACCGCGCGCTCGATATCGTAGGGCAGTCCTGTCAGAAGTTTGTAACCTCCCGAATAAACAACCACGACCTTGCCGGTGACCCAATCCGTTCTATTGCCGCTACCGTCGAGCCGATAAAGCACCCCTGTCGCAGGAACCACTTCATAGTCGGTGATCGCAGCATCGTTCAAGGTAACGGATGTGATGTCCACATTGGGAAACCGGCTGAGTTTAAGCTGGCTCACACATCCGCTGACCCGGAATAGTTCACTAACGGTTTCATTGGCAAATACCCGGTCGCATTCCGTCGCAAACGCGCCCGATGCTTGCTTGATGTATTCGTTTAATTTTTCATCACTTAACGTGTCCTCGATGTTAAGATCGAGCTTGACCTTGCGTAATGATGCAAGATTGTAATCGTCGGCTGCCGTCGTGACGGTGACGATCGATCCCATCACATTGCCTCGCGGTGATACAGTTCAAAAAACTCGCGGACATCCAGCGCGGGGCCTGCGGTGCCGTCGCTCATGAGGGGAACAACCGAATATCCGTCCCTAATCCATTCGGAGATTGTTGGCCCTGCCGGTCCCTGCTTGCCTTCCTTGCCGGGCTCTCCACGATCGCCGGGAAGGCCCTTGTCGCCGCGCTTGCCGGGACCGGATAACAGTTGCCAGTCGGGACCGGGGCAGACACCCGCGCCGTCCTTCAGAGCAACGAACGAACCGCTATTGCAGGCCACCACGTCATGCTCTTCGTATTT
>DATLVQ010000182.1:0-2117 GCA_035577325.1 Bryobacteraceae bacterium
AAATTCCGGAGCATCGACGGACGTGGCGGCGGTCGAGGCCGCATACCGAACCCTCGTTTACTATTTTCCCGGGCAGGCAGCGACGCTGAACTCGTTCTATATGGAGGCACTCGGGTTAATTCCTGATGGCGCGCCAAAAACTGGCGGCCTCGCTGCCGGTCTGGCCGCCGCAACAAACATCATCAGTTTGCGAACCGGCGATGGACGTCTCACGCCAATTGGCGTGACTTCCTCGTTCTCGACGCTGCCGTCTGCCCCGGGCGTGTGGCGCCTGACCCCGTCTGCATTTGCGGCACCACAAACTCCATGGTTGGGGGATGTGCGGCCTTTTATCCTGCTGAGCGCCGATCAGTTCCTCCCCGATCCGCCGGCGTCGCTTCAGAGCAGCGAGTGGGTGGAGGCATTCAACCAGATCAAGTTGTACGGTGAGGCGAGCGGTAGCGCGCGGACAAGCGAGCAGACGGCGATCGCAAGATTTTGGTCGGCGAATGTGGTCCGACAATATAATCGGGTTGTACGCGATATCGCGGACCGGCGAGGCCTTGGGTTGCTCCAGACGGCGCGGCTGGCAGCGATGGTCAACACAGTCGGCGCCGATGCGCTCATCTCGTGCCTGTTCGCGAAGTATCATTATTTATTCTGGCGGCCAGTCACCGCTATCGATCCGACGGCAGTCATGGCCGACGGCCTCGGTCCTGTCCCAGGATTCGATGACGGCGACCCAGCAACAGCCGAACAGTTGGGCTGGCGGCCGCTTTTGGTGACACCGAACCATCCGGAATACCCGGCTGCGCATGGCACGATCACATCGGCGATGGCCGAGGTCCTAAGCAGCTTTCTCGGCACACAGCGGTTCAACCTCGACATCCATGGCTTTGACGCCGCCGGACTAGCTGGGAACCTGAACGCCGTAAGGCGCTACGAAATGGCAAACGATCTTCGCAACGAGATTATCTATGCACGCCTGTGGGGAGGCTTGCATTACCACTTCTCAAGCGTCGCGGGGGTGGTCCTTGGACGCAACGTCGCGAAGTATGACCTCAGACACGCCTTTCGACCGCTCAACTGATGTTCGCGATCACTCAGGTCGTCCGGCCTGTAGCGCAGGCGCGACCGATCTGAGCCGCGCCCTGAATGATGGCGGAAACTTATGCGAACAACCTGCGTTGATGCAACCGGCCCGGGTCAGAGCGGCGTATTGATTTAGTTTCGCGCCACAAAAAGGGCAGAATGCAATGTCGTCACGACATCGCCGCACGGCACACGGACCGGGCTCTAAGTCGTACCCTGATCCATCGATATTCGTAGTAAAAATAGGCAGTCCCGTCGAATAAAAATTAAAGCCTCTACCCGATGTACTGGCTATCGGTTCGCGGAAAGACTAACCCACTAAACGTTCCGGCCCAGAAAGTTGTCCCCGTGATGAAAAGAAACGAAGGATGTGGAACCCGAGATTCAATACTTGCCCTGTGTGCGAAAACGGAACAGGGCAAACTGCTTCCACCACTCGACGGATTTAGGGGAATTCCCTGCGGCTTTGAGTTGTTTATGAACGAATTCGGTGGTCGGGTGATCTTGCTTTGTGAAAGCTGTGCGGTTAAAAACGGTTATCTCGGCGCGTCAGTGGCGGTATCTTCCGGAATCTCCTAGCCCAGGAAAACTGTCGGAGCGTGAATCATATTGCGGAAATGGCTCTTAATGTTCGGATTGTCCGGTGCAGGCTGGATGACCTTTGTTTTGTACCTTGGTTCCTCGTTGCTCGTTACCATCAGCAATTATCCCGGCCAATTGCTGGCTGAGTGGGCGCGGACCTGGTGGGGGTATTACAGAGGCGGCAGCCCAGGCGGCATCTCGTCCGAGCCCGTGTGGATCAAGATTTGGCTAGTGGTGACGAGTGCTCTGGAGTGGGCAGTTGTGGGTTTAATTGTGCTGGCAATCGTACAACGGGTTTTGCAACGTCGAAGCAAAAACGACGTGCAAATTGAGTAGAGTTGGCGCGCCCCGATCTGAGCCGCGCCGTCAGGGTACACACGGGCACGGAGGATTACTGACGAGTTGCCCGTCACTCGGAACAAGGGCAGAAGCAAAGCTGGCCGCGCTCGAGCAGCCGATCCTGT
>DATLVQ010000183.1:0-4449 GCA_035577325.1 Bryobacteraceae bacterium
GATTACGACAACGACGGCTGGCCCGATGTTTTCTTCGTCAACGGTGCGGCTCTCAAGGACCCGCAAGCGGACGGACAGCCGCTAGATAAATCGGCGCCGGAGTTCTGGAACCGGTTGTTTCGGAATAATCACGATGGCACGTTTACGGATGTAACGACAAGAGCCGGTCTCCAGGGCTCGGGTTACGGCATGGGCGTCGCCACCGGGGACTTCGATAATGACGGCTTCACCGATCTGGTCGTCACCACTTTCGGCGGCGCAATTCTGTATCACAACAACGGCGACGGAACATTCACTGATGTGACAGCCAAAGTACACCTGCAGACTTTCGGCTGGACCACGGGGGCCGGCTTCTTCGACTACGACCGGGACGGCTGTCTCGATATATTCATAGCCCAGTATCTGGATTGGGACTTCGAAAAAGGCGGCATCTTCTGCGGCATCGACGGTCCCGGCGGCCGTGCCTATTGCCACCCGGACGAGTTCAAGCCCGCCGTGAATTATCTATTTCGTAATAACTGCAATGGGACATTTACGGACGTGGGCGCTTCAAGCGGCATCGCAGCCGTTAAGGGCAAAGCGCTAGGCGTGGCTTTTGGGGATTTCAATAACGATGGCTGGCTCGATATTTACGTCGCCAACGACTCCGCGCCGCAGATGCTATTCCGCAATAACGGCAACGGGACGTTTACCGAGGTTGCCCTTGCAGCCGGCGTCGCATACACCGAAGACGGCAAGACTTTTTCGGGTATGGGTACCGTTTTCGCCGATCTGGACAACGACGGGCTTCCGGATATCCTTACGACGGCGCTGCCATACGAGTACTACGCGCTGTTTCACAACCTCGGCAAAGGACAATTCAACTACTCGTCCATTAGCACCGGTCTGGCTAAGGCGACGCGCGCTTATAGTGGATGGGGCATCCAGGCGTTCGACTACGACAATGACGGAATCAAAGAAGTATTCGTTGCCAACGGGCATGTGATGGACAACATCGAAGTCACGCAGCCGCACCTGCACACGCTGGAGCCGGCACTTCTGCTGAAATATGCCGGAAGCAAATTCGTCGATATCTCCTCCGCCGCCGGCGATGTTTTCAAGGGGGCCTGGGCCGCGCGCGGTGCGGCTTTTGGCGATCTCGATAATGATGGCGATATTGACATTGTGGTGAGCGATCTGCACGCCCCCGCGCACTTGCTCCGCAACGAAGGAGGCAATCGAAATCATTGGATCGGGCTCGACCTGCGCGGCATTAAGAGCAATCGCGACGCGATCGGCGCGCAGTTGCGGCTTACCAGCGGTGACGGAAAAGTGCAGTACGCCATGGTCTCTACCGCCGGCAGTTATCTCTCGGCCAGCGACCGCCGCGTCTATTTCGGACTGGGGCGGGAACAAACGATCCGCGAAATCCAAATCAAGTGGCCGAGCGGCGCGGAACAGCTTGTGTCCGGCCCCAACGCCGACCAGATCCTCAAGATCGTAGAGACGGCCCAGGCTACGGTGCCCGCATCCACGCACGGGCAGTCCACGAAATCTGAGGCACAGCAAAGATTTGACTCCGGTTTGGCTCTCGCGCGGCAAGGAAAAAATCCGCAAGCGATTGCGGCATTTCGCGACGCAGTGAAGCTGGATCCGGATCTGACGGAGGCTCACTTTTCACTCGGCGTGCTGCTGGCCCGCCAGGGAAAGCCCGGCTATGCCGAGGCCATGCAGCACTTCCTGGAGGTACTACGCCTGCATCCCAACGATGTCGACGCCCTGGTCAACATCAGCAACCTGCTCGAAGAAGGAGGCGATTCGCACGCCGCGGTCGCGACCATGGAGAAGGCGGTGGCCCTCGCGCAGGGGCAAACAGAGCTTCTCGTCATGCTGGGGCAGAAACAGGACAAGGCAGGACAGTACCCGGATGCCGCCGATTCATTCCGCAAGGCCTTGCAGTCAGGCCGCTCGTTGCCGCGCGCGCAGTTCGGTCTAGGCATGGCGCTGAAGCATCTCCGTAAGTTCGACGACGCGGGAGAAGCATTCGAAGCCGTGATCCGCATGAGCCCGGGCGATGCGTTGGCTCACTTCGAACTGGGCTCGGTCGCGGGAGAGCAGGGACGGTTCGAGGAAGCGGCTGCCCAGTTCGCCGAAGCACTGCGCCTGCAACCGGACATGCCCGAGGCGTACGTTGAGCTCGGCCGGATCTATCGCGCACAAGGGCGGACCGAGGAGGCTGCGGCCGTATTCCGCAAGGCCCTTGGGATCAAGTCCGATCAGGTTTCGGCGCTCTACGGGCTGGCACGGGGATCCCAAGACCAGGAAGGGGCTCGCGAGTTGTTTGCGAAAGTCCGGGAGTTGAAAGCTCGCTCCACCGAGTCAGGTCGGGCCAACGACCTCAACACAAAGGGAGTTCGGTTCATGGGCGAGGGACACCTTGACGAGGCGCTGGCTGCTTTCCGTAGCGCTTACTCGAGCGATCCAAGTTTCGCGCTGGCGGCCTACAATATGGGCGTCGTGCTCGCCCAGAAAGGCGAGTTGGCGGAGGCGGCAGAATCGTTTCGCGCGGCGATCCGGTTACGCCCCGGGCTCAGCGCCGCCCACCTGGGCCTCGGTTTGGTCCTCAAGGTTTCAGGCGATCCCGCCGCCGACGCGGAACTCCGCGAGGCACGGATGCTCGATGAACTCGAACGGAAGACCGAAGCCGGCAATCCTGCCCCTAAGCCTTGAACTTTCGCTTCTCGGCGACCTCCCGTGAAGCGCGCCCTGTGAAGGAGTGTCGCCTTGACTGGAAATTTATTGCGGCGCCGGCGTGCTCACTCCGGTTTCTTTCTGTCGCCGCGACTCTTCTTGCGCATTCAATCGCCGCACGATTTCCTGCTCGCGGTTCCCCTCCATGGTTTTCTTCAGCTTGAAGTAGGTTTGCGCCAGCAGTACGTGCGCCCTCACATGATCGGGCTTCGCCGTAACCACGCTTTGCAGAAGACCGGCAGCTTCCTGGTACTGCTCTCGCGCGCGGGCGATTCGCGCCAACTGAAACATCACCTCGAGGTCCGCCGGCCTGATCTCGCGAGCTTTCATGAGAGCTTTCGCGGCATCATCCACGCGGCCGGATTCCAGGTAAAGCCAGCCCAGGAATGCAAGCGTATCGAAGTCGGAAGCGTGCGTGCGGAGATGCTCCTCAAATAGCTGCATCGCCATCTCGCGGCTACCGGTCATTGCGTAGGCGCCGCCGAGGCTGGCGCCCAGCTCGGGAAGGGCCGGGTTCAGCTCCTGTGCGCGCCGCAGCTCGATTACCGCCTCCCGGTAGTCCTTCGCGGCCATCCAGAATGATCCGGTGATGAGATGCGCCTCTGCCGTATCCTGGCGGCTGACCACGGTGTCGACGATCCGCCGGGCCTTATCGAGCTGCTTGGTCGTAATGCAGGCTGACGCCAGTGTGTAAAACGCCTCAAGATCCTCTGGATGGTCGCGCGTGACTGCTTCCAGTTCGAGAATGCCCTCCGAAATTCGATTCAGCTTCAACAACGACACGCCGAGGTAATGCCGGGCCAGATAGGGGCTTGCGGGCGATCCCGTTAATGAAGCCAAAGTACGACGAGCATTTTCGTTTTGTCCGGCTTGCAGGTAGGCCAGACCGAGGTTGAATAGCACCGCCGGCTGCTTCGGGTCGACATCACGAGCCCTTTCGAGAGTTTGTATGGCCCGGTCGTATTGGCGGAGCCCACCGTAAACCAGCCCGAGGTTCGAAAGAGCGTCGATGCGCCGAGGTGAAAATCGCAAAGCTGCTTCATACGCTCCACGCGCACCCGGTAAGTCTCCTGCCTGTTGCTGCCGGACACCGCGCGCGAACAGTTCGTCGGATTCGCGTGACGGAACCTGCGCCGCTAGCGGAGCCATGCTCAAAAGCAGAGCTATGCCCGCCGACCATCTGTACGCATGCCAGTATAATTGCAACAAACGGAATCATAGCAAACGCGTCCCGGCCCGAATATGCGGACGCAGATGGTTCGAGGACACGCCGTTTTGGAGTTGTCGTCTCATAGTTTTACGAGAAACAATAGTGGTAATCCTCTAGACCCATCGGACAGCACGGTTTAGAGTTCCTTTTAACAGGTATCAGGTTGATACGTGGAGGGGGACTGTATGTCAGTGAGCCGACGCCATCTCCGTGGGTTTCCTATTTTCAGTATGCTAGCCGTGCTTTTGAGTAGTGTTTGCATGGCTCAAACCACTTCGGGCACCATCACCGGCACGGTGACGGACCAGTCGGGAGCAGTCGTCCCATCGGCTAAAATTATCCTGACGGACGATGCGACGAAGGACACTCGTGAGACTACGACCAAAGAATCTGGCGAATTCGTCTTCGCCGCTCTGAGGCCGTCGACTTACACGATATCCATCGAAACCGCGGGATTCCAAACCTTCCGGCAGACCGGTATCGTCCTGGCCAGCAGCGACCGCCTAAGC
>DATLVQ010000184.1:0-5223 GCA_035577325.1 Bryobacteraceae bacterium
CCTCCTCCTGGCACGTCGGATACCACGAAGGCTGGTGAATTGACAAATCAACGAACCTATATGGACAAGCCTCGATATTTGGTAATCTGCTCAGTCTCAACTAGCACCGTAAAGCGAACTCACTCACCGCACCGCTGCACTATTTCAGCCCTGTTGCAGCACCTCCAGCGGTTCAGCGAGTAGCGCCTCTTCAATCTCCGTGCAGGACGTTTCTCGGACCTAGCTTCCTTCTAACTGGAGATTATTTGTTACCGAGAAAACATTCTGTACGCCATTGGCACGAATGTTAGCCAGGTTTCTATCGGACTCGTTCATCACGACGCCTTCTAGGGTGACATGGCCGTTCTTGACGATGATATGAATCGAAGGCAATGCGCGATACCCATACCGCGTCGAGAGGGCTGGATCACCATAGATCGCCTTGTATTCAGCCAATCGGATTTGATCGTCCATTGGAGACGGCGGCAAGACCTCGATGTTGTTTATGACGTCGGTTACGCCTTCCACGCGTTTGACGACGTTCTGAGCATCCGACTTGAGAGTTGGGCGAGTTACTTCTCCTACGAGCGTAACCGCGCTGCCTGTTACGAAGAATGCCAGGTCGTCAAAGACGCCGTAATACGGGAGCATTACGAGCTGGTGTCGGACCTCTCGCGCAATCCGGGTTTCATCTGCCGGCCCAGGGACAAATGCATCGTGATGATTCGGGTCGTGGTGGATTTTGTCGTGTTCAGCGGCGAATGCGATAAAAAGCATCAGGATACCAACCAGAACGCTGATTACCGAATGTCGAAGCATGACTCCTCCTTCCCACAACCGTCATGAGCATCTGCTCTACCAACGTGACCATAAATACTAACTAGTGCCAACAACAAACAACAACAACAAATAACATCATACTCATGCTCGCATATCGAAGAAGCAAGGGGCCATGTGCAAAAGCACACACCGCCCAACCTCGATTGGATTCCCTCCGACCGCCTAAACGTGTATATTGCTGGCAGAGGGCAATTGCTATCGTGGCGAACGCGCGCTCAAAGATAGCGCCGAACGAAAGTCTATTACGCGAAGAACGAATCCGGCGGCGCGCCTATGAGCTTTATATCAGGCGAGGAAAGGAGCCGGGTCGAGAGCTCGATGATTGGTTGCAAGCAGAAGAAGAGATTCGCCGGCCACAAAAGGATCCAATCGATGAAGCATCCGAAGAATCTTTTCCAGCCAGCGACTCTCCGGCCTGGTAGGGAAGGAATTGCCGCAGCTCTGTGGCAGTCCTTGTTGTACCTCGGTTGCCCCAGCTCTTAGACGTCGAGGATATAATTGGGCCGCTTGGCTGATCTCATAATGAATCGGAATGTAAGAAGTTAAGGTTCATGCGTTCCTGATGCTGAAAGCAGGACACTTGGAAACTGGTAAACAGTTTGCTTGAATGTATGGTTGACGGGATCATCCCGTGAAGGAAAGGAGGTACCATCATGCTGTATTATGCGCTGGTTTTCCTTCTGATCGCGTTGATAGCGGGTGCCCTTGGGTTTGGATTTGTAGCTTTTGCTGCAGCTGAGATTGCCAGGATCTGTTTCTTCATCTTCATAGTGCTCTTCCTGGTTAGCCTTATAATGCACATGCGGACGCGGTATCCATAGATGAGTGATATGAGATGCTACAATACGCGACCGCCGCTTTAGTCCTCCGCCGAGTGTCCTGACCGGCTGTTCGGCTCAAATACGACTGTCTTAGAGCACTCGCGCACTTCGAGGCCTGTAACTGTGTGCACTAGACCTCTATGCGCCAGCCCTAGCAGTGCTTTAGAAGACACGTCACATTTAACCCACCTGGCAGCGGAACCGGTAGACAACGTACATCGTCGCCTAGGTAGGAGGGCAAGATGCCGAAACAATTGCTCTTATTGATATTGGCCATTGCCGGTGTGGTTTCCGCGTAGGATCCGCCTGCATGCATCGGCCGCCTCAATTACGTGAGTGGTTCGGTTTCCTTTCAGCCTGGAGGGGTGAATGACTGGGTACCGGTGACCATAAATCGGCCGCTCACCGTAGGCGATCAACTCTATGCTGACTCAAATGCACGAGCCGAGATTCATGTGCCTGGAACTGTCTTCAGGATAGGTTCTCAGACGGCGTTCGCTTTCATGAGTCTCGATGACCGCAGCACGCAGGTGCGCTTATCGGAGGGGACCTTAAATGTGCGCGTTCGCAGGCTGAACGAGAACCTTGAGGTCGATACTCCAAATCTGGCGTTCACCATCAGGAGTCCGGGCGAATATCGGATCGACACGAATCCCGACAACTATGAAACCTTTGTAACAGTGCGCGACGGGGAAGGCCAAGTTACAGGCAATGCCGGAACATTCCGGGTGCATGTTAACGAACAGGCAGTCGTAACAGGCCAGGATGCCACGCAATTTAATGTGAATCAAGCTGCCGCTTATGATGATTTCGACAGTTGGGTAATGACGCGCGATCGCCGAGAGAACCTCGTCCGATCATCGGCGCGCTACGTGTCCCAAGATATGGTTGGATATGAGGATCTCGATCAGTACGGATTCTGGCGGAGCGTTCCCGAATACGGCCAATGCTGGGTACCGCGCGATGTTCCAGTCGGATGGGCACCATATCACGACGGTCACTGGGCATGGATTGAACCATGGGGATGGAGCTGGGTCGATGACGAGCCTTGGGGCTTCGCGCCGTTCCACTATGGGCGGTGGGCCCACTTCGATGGTTTCTGGGGCTGGGTGCCTGGCCCAGTAACCGTCGCTCCTGTCTATGCGCCCGCCCTGGTTGCGTGGGTGGGTTTTGGAAACGGGTTAAGTGCTTCATTCGGATTCGGGGGAGGACCAGTGGTGGGCTGGTTTCCGCTCGGCCCACGCGACGTTTACATCCCGGCGTACAGCGCGAGCCAGAATTATGTGTCACGCGTCAACGTGACGAATACTACTGTGATTAATAAAACGAACATCACAAATGTTTACAACAACTACGTTCAAACCAAAACGATCTCAACCGTCAACTATGCGAATCGGAGTGTTCCGGGAGCACTGGTCGCGGTACCGCAAAACGCGCTGGTAACCGCGCGGCCAGTCCAGCAAGTAGCGATCAAGGTGCAGGCCAACCAGATCAACGCGGTCAAAACTGTGGACTCCGCGCCACGGGTGGCACCGCAGGGAGCCAGCGTGCTGGGACATTCTCCGTCGGTGTTCGCCGGTGCGCCACGGCCACCAGCCGCAGTGCTCAGAAAACCGGTAGTGGCGAAGACTACCCCCTCCGCCTGCTCCAGCGCCGTTTCAACAACGCCAGACGTTACTGGCACAGAACCCGGGGCGGCCCATTCCGATCCAACGGCAGCAGCAGATTGCCCGCGCCGCTCCTGCCGCTACACGACCTCCCGTCACGGTTGTTGCTCAGGTGCGTCCGGTGACACCGCTGGTGCTGCATACACCGCCTCCTCGCCCCGCGGCTGCGGCACCCCCGATGACATAGCGGCCATCTGCGCCCCCACAAGCGACTCAAAACCAGAGCGTACCCCGGCCCGCTCAACCGGAGCAGCGGCCGCAAGGCGGGAATCCTGCACAGTTGCGGCATCCGCAGCCGCAACAGCCATCACGTCCGTATGAGCCGCCTTCCATGCCGTCACGGCAAGGCCAGCCGGCTCAAGCGCAGCGTCCAAATGCGCCGCCGTCTGTTCAGGATGCGCGACCGGCTCCACCACCACAGGAACGCAAGTCTGCTCCTCCGCTTCGACAGAATGAGAAAAAGAGGGACGAGCAGAAGAAGGAACGTTAAACTGTTTCAGTTGAGCGGTGCCTATGGGCCCGTTTCTCTCTCACTGCCGCGGTTGCCTTGTATCGATTGGAGCGACCTGCAGCCCTGTTCCGCGAGACGCCGCTGAGGACGTTGATCTCGCGACCAGCCAGCGCAACATTCGCAGCCCGGCTTCTGACCTGCGCTTCTTGTGGACAGACTTTTAATTGAGCCGCAAGCTCCTCGGTGGAGCGCCGCTTCCCAACTTGTTTTATTCGCGAGCCTTGACCCGAACGCACTTATAGCAATGTGTGCAAATAGGCAATCCGGAATAGATCTTCCAACGATTTTGTTCCAACCGTAGCATGCGAAAACGCCATTTCCAACACGTCCATCAGTTTTAGTCTTAACTTACCGGCGCTGTCTTCTCAGAACAAACTCCCGTCCCAAATATAGGGAATGCATCTTTTGTGTATTCCGATGCCCTGTCTGATGCATAATCGAGTGCTCAAAAGCTGAGCAAATATCGCACTTACTCAACTTGATACGAATACTAACCCACGATTACAACGAGATGGGTAGTTCTGTTTCATAAGTCACAGTCGGAATGGGCTAACAATGAATGGCTACGTGTACATGACTGATTATCTAACCATTCGACTGGGACGTTAAGAGACATATTCGCAAACTCGTTATACACAATAGTGTCAGTTTACAAGATGTTTACAGTCTCTTCGCAGACGCACCTGCAGGTTTGCATTACTCTAAAATTAGTATGTCGGAGGCGATGGTGAAATGAAGCTAAGTGAGTGCTCCCGGATAGTAGTAATTATGGCTTCACCAGCATCAAGCGGTTTCCGAAAGCCTCCGAAAAGAGGTCGCGGGAAGAAGGCAGTGGCGGTTTGCGTCGCCAACTTGGCGTGGGTCCTTGCCGCAAGCGCCCAGCAACGCGCGATTGATACCGGGAAGTCCATGATGACGGTGCGGGTGTCCAAGGTCGGCCTTCTTTCCGCGTTGGGCCACGATCACGAGATTGCAGCGCCTATTGCGGGCGGCGCCGTGGATACTAGCGCCCGCCAAGTAGAGTTGCGCGCGAATGCGGCCGCATTGCGAGTGCGCGACCCGAAGGTTTCCGAGAAGGACAGCGCCGAGATCCAAAGCACCATGTTGGGCCCCGAAGTACTGGACTCTGGACGCTTCCCCGAAATCGTCTTTCGATCGACAAACGCACAGCCTACGGGCGCCGGTTCCTGGAGCGTTATGGGTAACCTGACGCTACACGGCCAGACCCGCCCCGTGGAGGTACAGGTGCGGGAAACGGGCGGGCACTACGTGGGGACGGCACGCTTCAAGCAAACGGAGTTCGATATCAAGCCGGTGAAGGTTGCCGGGGGTTCGATACGGGTTAAGGACGAAGTCCGGGTCGAGTTCGATATTTGGCTGACGCGTTGAGCAAGGTTGAGACGCG
>DATLVQ010000185.1:0-4362 GCA_035577325.1 Bryobacteraceae bacterium
CGCATGTTGCGGGAGCAGTCGTCGCCACAGGCATGGTGCTATGGGTTTCCCTGCGCGTTCTGATGCGTCACGCCGGGCATGACGCGCTGCGGCGCTCTGCTCTCGCCTTACTCATGATCACGTTTCTCCAGGTCTTTCTGGGAATCGCGGCGTATATGAGCCGCCTCGCCACTGCCGCTGCCCCTCAACCCATGCCTATAATGGTCGGGTTTACTGTAGCGCACGTAGCGGTAGGCGCATTGACCATGGCGGCGAGTGGAGTGCTGGCCATTCAAGTGTTGCGCCACGTGCGCCGGCCGCTGGTCGAAATGCACCACGAGGGCGTGGCGGTTACTTCCGCATGAGAGATTACATCAGCCTTACCAAGCCGCGCATCACCTGGCTCATTCTGATGAGCACGGGCGTGGGATATTTCTTTGGTCTTCGCGGGATGTCCCTCGGGCAAATGAACTGGTGGGCCTTGCTGCACACCATCGTCGGGACAGGCTTGATCGCCTCCGGCACCGCTGCGCTCAACCAATGGTACGAGCGTGACGGCGACGCCAAAATGCGCCGCACGTCCGATCGTCCGCTGCCTGCGGGCCGCCTGGACGCCCGCCGCGCCCTCGCCTTCGGAGTTGCTCTGTCGATCGCCGGGTTCTCCGAACTTGCCTGGTTCGTCAATCTGCTGTGTGGCGTTCTCGGCATGGCGACGCTCGCCAGTTATCTTTTTCTCTATACGCCGCTTAAGCAGCGTTCCTGGCTCTCGACCGCGGTGGGCGCATTCCCCGGCGCCATGCCGCCCATGATCGGCTTCGCCGCCGCCAGCGGCACGCTCACCGCGCAGGCCTGGGTGCTCTTTGCGATTCTGTTCCTCTGGCAGTTCCCTCATTTTTACGCCATTGCCTGGATGTACCGCGATGATTACGCGCGCGCCGGCATCCGCATGCTGCCCGTGGTCGAGCCCGATGGCCATTCGACCGCCCGCCAGATTATTTTCTTCGCGTCGCTGCTCATTCCGGTGAGTCTGGCGCCCGGTCTGCTCGGGATGTCCGGGAGAATTTATCTGCTCGGCGCGCTTGCGCTGGGTATCTGGTTTCTCTATTCAGGTGTGCGCGTGGCTACGGAGCGGAGCATTCTCCGCGCTCGCGGTGTATTGCTCGTTTCGGTTTTCTATCTACCCCTGCTGTATGGCCTCATGCTCCTCGACAGGCCCGGTCTGTAACCCCGCTTTGCGACTGCGCATCATCTGCGGCCTTCTGTGGGCCCTCACGTTTGCCGCCTGCACGAAAACTCCGCCGATGCCCATATACGGCCGCGTGCCCGGGTTCCAGTTGGTCTCGCAAACTGGTGAGCCGTTCGATCGCATGGCGCTCGATGGCAAAATCTGGGTAGCGGATTTTATCTACACCCACTGCCCCGGCCCCTGCCCGCGCTTGAGTGCGCAGATGCGCCGCATTCAAACCGCCGTGACGGAACTGCCCGAAGTGCGCCTGGTTTCGTTCTCCGTCGACCCTGAGCGCGACACACCCACCGTGCTCGCCGAGTACGCCACGCGCTATCACGCGCAGCCCGGCCGCTGGTTTTTTCTCACTGGAGATCGGAAAACGCTCGACGCCCTCGACCGTCGCGCTTTCATGCTGGGCAACGTTGACGGCAAACTGGAGCACAGCACGCGCTTCGTGCTGGTTGACCGCCAGGGCAGGATTCGCGGCTACTACGGCACAGACCAGGACGATCCGACGGCGCGTCTGATCGTGGACATCCGCCGCCTGGCCCGGGAGAATTCGTGATCGGCATCCACGATCTGCCCGCGGTTAACGCCACACTGAATGCCACCGCCGCGGTCCTGCTGGTTTGCGGTTACATCTTAATTCGACGCCGCCAAAAGCAGGCTCACAGGCGCGTGATGCTGGCGGCATTCGTGACGTCGGGCGTGTTCCTGGCGTGCTACTTGATTTATCACTGGCAGGTGGGCTCGGTGCGTTTCCAGCGCACCGGTGCGATCCGCACCGCCTACCTGAGCATCCTCGCCACCCATACCGTGCTTGCTGCGACCGTTCCCGTGCTGGCCATCATCACCCTCAGCCGCGGCCTTTCGGCGCGCTTTGACAGGCACCGCGCCATCGCCCGCTGGACGCTACCCATCTGGCTCTACGTGAGTGTCACCGGCGTCGTCGTTTATTTGATGCTTTACAAAATGTAGGACAGGACCCCAGGCGGTTGACGTCCGGCGCTATCCTTTCCGCAGTTGCGCGATCGCCTCAATGTGAAACGTCTGTGGAAACAGGTCGATCATGGTGAGGCGATCCAGCCGGTAGCCACCGGATATCAATCCAGCCAGATCCCGTGCCAATGTCGCGGGATCGCAGGCCACAATCGTGAGATGCGGTGGCGCGAGACGCACCAGATGCTCGACCGCCCGCTTTCCCAACCCTGCGCGCGGCGGATCGGCCAGGACAAAGTCGGGTGTGGCTACGGCATTCGACAGAAAAGCATCCACACTTGTCTGGTGCGCATTTACAGTTAGGCCGGCACGCTCTGCATTGAAACGCAAGTCGCTGGCCGCCGCTGCCCCCGCCTCGACCGCCGCCACTTTTCCGAAACGCCGCGCCATTGGCAGTGAAAACAGACCCGCGCCGGCATAAAGATCGAGAGCCGATTCGCCCTGCGCGCCTTCGAGCGCGGTTTCCACCGTGGCGTCAATCAGGTACCGGTTCACCTGAAAAAAAGCCCCGCCGCTCACTCGGTAAAGCGATCCATCGGCGCCGTAATCTAGCGCGCCCGGCACCAGGTCAGGCATTTTCTCGGCGCACCACTCGAAAAAGCGGCGCGCCACTGGACGATCGGTTTCTAGAACGTTCAACTGCAGCTGCGCCTCGTTCGTAAAGATTTCGAGCGACCGCACAAAATGCGGCCAGCGCGGATCGCGCAGCATCTCACGCAGCGTAGTAATCGCCAGGTTAATTCGTGGCGAACCGACCGGACAACGCTCGATTTGACAGAGCCGGCGGGAATGCGCTTCCAGGTAGCCCAGCTCCGTACCGCCGATGTGGAATTGCACGCGGTTGCGGTAGTGCCAGGGCTCGGCCGCCATCACGCGGATTTCTTCCGGCGGCTCGATTTTGCCCACGCGCCGCAGCGTTTCGGCCAGGATGCTTCGCTTCAGCCCAAGCTGGGTCTCGTAAACTGCGTGCTGATAGTGGCAGCCGCCGCAACGCCCGAAGTAAGGGCATAGCGGAACGACACGCTCTGGAGCCGCGACGCGCAATTCGACCAGCTTCGATCGCACCAGTCCCGGTTTCTGCGCCACGGCTTCGACCGCGACATGTTCCCGAGGCAGCACGAATGGCACCAGCACGACGCGGCCATCCAGACGCGCCAGGCCATCACCGCCGTAAATCAGCTTCTCGATCGTGACCTCGAACTTGGTTTGAGAATGCGCCATCGCGTAGGATAGAAGAACTGCCTGGCCGGCTTGGACAGGCAGAATGCCTATTCCACCACATGAAAGCACGCGTATTCTCGGGTGTCCAACCGTCCGGCAACCTCCATATCGGAAATTTACTTGGCGCTCTGACGCCGTGGGTCGGCTATCAGCAGCAATACGAGAGTATTTTCTGTATCGTCGATCTGCACGCCATAACCGTCCAGCAGCCGCCTGACGAGTTGCGTGCGAAAATCGAAGAAACGGCCGCCTTGTTTCTCGCAGCCGGAATCGATCCCCAGCAATCGCGCATCATGGTGCAATCCGCCGTGCCCGCGCATGCCGAGTTGGCCTGGATGCTGACCTGCGTGACGCCTGTCGGCTGGCTGGAACGCATGACTCAGTACAAAGCCAAGGCGGCGGCGCAGCAAACCATCGGCGACGGCTTGCTCCAATATCCGGTGCTGATGGCCGCCGACATCCTGCTCTATCAGGCCGCCATCGTGCCGGTGGGTGAGGATCAGGCGCAACACCTCGAGCTCACGCGCGACATCGCGCAGCGCTTCAATTCGCTCTATGGCGAAACATTTGTGGTTCCGCAAACGAGTCTGCCAGCGGTTGGCGCGCGCGTCATGGGGCTCGACGATCCCACGATCAAGATGAGCAAATCGGCGCCCGGAGCAGGCCATGCCGTGGGGTTGCTCGATCCACCCGACAAAATCCGCAAGACCATTATGCGCGCCACAACGGATTCCAATCCCGCTGTGGATTTCGCGGCGCGCGGCCCCGGTGTGCAGAATCTGCTCTGCATCTTCCAGGCCTTTAGCGGCTGGACCGACGACCACATGCGCGCGCACTTCGCCGCCATGCGCTACGGCGAGTTGAAAAAACAAGTGGCCGAGATGGTGATCTCCCACCTCGAACCCTTTCAGCAACGCTATCGCGAAATCACCTCC
>DATLVQ010000186.1:0-3045 GCA_035577325.1 Bryobacteraceae bacterium
AGTGACGGCTTGGATCAAGCGGATGCGTGCGGCTGGAGTAAGGCGGGGCATAAAGCCCTCCGACACTCAAAAGAACTTTTCGGGGATTGTCGCCCAGCTTAGGATGCGAGCGCCGCCATCGTCAACTTCTACCTGTGTAGCCAGCAAGGGGTCAATGCATTATGAGAGAGCGGCCTCGTAAATATCTAGTCGAGCAATCGAGGACTGTGGGACGGCAGAAGGAAGCTAGAAAAAACTACTAAAGAATGGCACTGTACCTTGAGGGAAAGACTCCGTTGGATGCGAATGATCTTTCCCCCAAGGAGGCAACTAAATGAGTCGCGACATCAAGTATATCGGCATGGACGTGCACAAGGAAGCGAGCGTGATCGCGGTGCTGAACGACAGTGGCAAGCTGGTGATGGAGTCGATCGTGGAAACCAAAGCCAGCAGCATTCTTCAGTTCATCCACGGTCTGCGGGGCGAGTTGCATGTGACCTGGGAAGAAGGGACCTGGGCGGCTTGGCTCTATGATCTGCTGCAACCCCAGGCGGCACAAGTGCTGGTCTGCGATCCGCGGCGCAATGCCTTATTAAAGGAAGGCAACAAGAGCGACAAGATCGATGCGCGGAAGCTGGCCGACTTGTTGCGCACGGGAATGCTGCGGCCGGTCTATCACGGGGAACACGGGCTGCGGACACTGCGCGAACTGGCGCGCAGTTATCAGACCATCAGCCAAGATCTGAATCGAGTGATGAACCGGATTAAAGCTCTGTATCGCGGCTGGAGCATTCCTTGTGCCGGTACCCAGGTCTATGCTCCGCGTAATCGCGAGGAATGGTTAGGCAAGATCGAGCACGCGGGAGTGCGCCGGCGGGCCGAACTGCTCTATCAACAGTTGGATGGATTGCAGACGTTACGACGAACCCTGCGTCCCGAGTTATTGGCGGAGAGCCGGAAACATAAAGCCTCGAAATTGCTGCGCCAGATTCCCTGTATCGGTCCGATTCGGGCCGCCCGCTTGATCGCGTTGATGCAGACGCCGCACCGATTCCGCAGCAAGCGGCAACTCTGGACCTATAGTGGGCTGGGCATTGAAACCCGCGACAGTGCGCAATATCGCTTTGTCCGTGGACAACTGCAACGTGCGAAGAAACCGCAACAGATTCGCGGTCTCAATCGGAATCACAACCATGAGATGAAAGAGATCTTCAAGGGAGCTGCCACCCGAGCCAGCTGTGGGGTGGGGCCGTTGCACGACTTCTACGTGGCCTTGCTGGAGAAAGGGATGAAGCCGGAGATGGCGCGTCTGACCTTAGCCCGCAAGATCGCAGCCATTGCTTTGACAGGGTCGAAAACTCTCTCCTCCTCATGCCGGAATCAATGCAGGTTCGACTCGGTAGCCAAGGGTTCGGAGTGTCCGGATCATTCGCGAAGTGCGGGCTCGCTTGGCCTTTTCGCATACTGAGGGACCGCGTTCCTCATAGCGAACACCCTTGTGCAAAATGATCCAGATCAGCTCACAGAGGCGATTTGCAATGGCTCCGATGGTTTTGTTGTGTCCGAGGCGTAGCACCAAACGACGATAGACGATCTCGAAGATGCTCCCTTTGTGTTTGACGGCAGCATTGGCAGCTTGATTGAGAATGCGGCGCATCTGACGGTTGCCCTTGGGCGAGCGTTTGCTGCGGTTCACACCTGCGCTCTCTTCGTCTCCCGGGCATGCTCCTACCCAGGAGACCAGATTCTTGGCGGAAGGGAAGGTCGCTGCCTTGGCACCCACCTCCGCAATGATCTGTTGCGCCGAATCGACCCCTAAACCGGGGACTTCCCCCAGCCGTTGCACCGCGTCCTGATGTTCACGGAGCAGACTCGCGATCTCCTGGTCCACTTGGCCGATCTGCTGCTCGATCAATTGCAAGTCGTCCAGTGCCAATCTTACAAGCCGACGGTAGACCGGGTTGAGTTCGGTGCAGGCGCCCAGCGCGTCGCGCAACTCGGCCGAGGTAGCACGCAAGTGCTGATCGGCCAAAGCGGCCAGAGCTGCCGGATCAGTTGCTCCTTCGGCCAGTGCGTGCAGCATCCGTCGTGCACTGGCGCCCAGCAGGTCCGAAACCAAACTGGACAACTTGATATGGGCTTCTTCCAGTAGTGCCTCCAGTTGATTCTGCAGACGTACTTTGTCACGCGTCCGTTGATACTTGGTGCGCGTGAGTGTCCGCCACAGGCGCTGTTCGGCATCGGGTACAAAGCTCAAGACTAGCTCCTGCGATACGAGCCGCTTCACTAGGCGCTCGGCGTCTCGAAAATCTTTCTTGCGCCCGCGCCGTCCGCGATTGGACAACGCTTGCGCCAGATGGAGTGTTCCCGACATCTTCCCGGCACCTTCCTGATTCTGACGGGCCGGCTTCCAGTACCGCTCCAGTGCTCCCCAGACCGGCTTCCAATATTGGGCCGTGGATTCCATCACCGTTTCTTCGACCTGCTGCGCGCTGAGCCATTCCGCCAGCACTTGCAACTGCTCGGGGTTGCTACCGTACCACCGTCGCTCAAATTGGTATTCCTCTTCGACCTCGACGTCCGCCACGACCACGGCCAGCTTCTTCTTATGTACATCGATTCCCGCTATCCTATACGGCATAGGCTTCCTCCTGGCGGGAGCGGAGAGCGTGCCAGAGATTACATTAAGCAGGGTCTCGGGCTATCGCCGCTCCCACAGGGGGAGAGACAACGCACCATTTATTCGCTCTATCACGCACGCTCCGGATCACACACTTTGACGGCCTCGGCTTCTCCATTGTCAAATCAATCTCGCCGCTCCAGCCATTGTGGAGTATCACTCGGCTCTGGGCGATTTTCATCTGTTTTCGCGGGCCGCAGGCCCCACATCACACTTTGGAAGAAGGAGGAACGTTTCGACGCGGAACAACTGAAGCCGCAAGCAGCTTGAGCGTTGCACAGAACGCAGGTGGTCTTCCAAAGAGTGTGATGTGGGGCCTGCGGCCCGCGAAAACAGATGAAAATCGCCCAGAGCCGAGTGATACTCCACAATGGCTGGAGCGGCGA
>DATLVQ010000187.1:0-8183 GCA_035577325.1 Bryobacteraceae bacterium
GAGAAGGCGGGCTGTCACGTCATCAATATTCCCGTCGGCGTGCGCGCCAGCCTTTACGATCCAGACGGCGCCAGGCGCAAGGTAGGCGTCGACACCGCCAAGAAATGGGTGGATGCTGCCGTCACGCTTGGCTCGCCCAGCATCCGCGTGCACATTCAAGGGGTACGCGGTGTGAAGCCGGACGTGGAGCGTACCACCGAGAGCCTCCGCGCAATCGCCGCCTACGGGGCGGAAAAGAATATCGTCATCAATCTCGAGAATGACGACCCGCAGACCGAAGACGCGTTCTTTCTGGTGAAAGTGCTGGACGCCGTGAATAGCCCCTTTCTGCATGGCCTCCCCGATTTCTGTAATTCCATGCTCACGGGTAACGAAAAGTACAACTACGACGCCGTGGCCGCCATGTTCAAGCGCGCGTATAACATTTCGCACGTGAAAGATTCCGAAGTGGACAACGGCAAAGTCTTTCGCGTGGACGTAGGCAAGACATTCGCCATCGCCAAGCAAGCCGGCTATCGCGGCTACTTTTCCATGGAGTGGGAAGGCGAGGGTGAGCCGTATGAAGGAACCCGAAAGCTGATCGAAGCCAGCCTGAAGTATCTGAGCGCGTAATCGACGGCGTGCCTCATGAAGAAATCCATCGGCGACAATCTGTTTGCGAAGGGCTGGACACTCGAGCAGGGCCTCGCGCTCATCAAAAAGTCCGGGTTCGACGGCGTCGAGCTGTGGCTTGGCGATAAGCCCTGGTTCCAGATGAGCACCTCCGACGCTGAGGTGCGCGCCTTGCGACGCAAGGTGGAAGACGCCGGGCTTACAGTCTCGGATGTGGCCAACTCTCTCGATTGGGACGAAAATATTTCAGCGCGCGATCCGCGCATCCGCGACAAGGCAACGCGCCATGTCGAGCGCCAGATTGAGACGGCACAGATTCTAGGCACGGATTCCACGCTGGTGGTGGCTGGCGTGGTGACCGCCGAGATTCCGTACAACGAAGTGTACGGCCGCACCGTCGAGTCGCTCAAAGCGCTCGGCGAAAAGGCCGCCAATGCGCGCGTCAAAATCGGCTGCGAGAACTGTTGCGCCGAGCAGCGGTTCCTGATCACGCCGCGGGAATTCTGGCAGTTCCTCAACGACGTAAGCAACCCCTGGGTCGGGATTCATCTCGACGTCGGCAACATTCACGAAACCGGCTTCGCCGAACAGTGGATCGAAATTCACGGGCCGCGCATTACCCGCATTCACTTGAAAGACGTCCTCCGGCATCGCGGGCGCTGCGGCGATCAAAGCGTCTACACCAACATCTTCCTGGGCGACAACAACTGGCCGGCGATTCGCGCGGCACTGGACAAAGTCCGCTACGACGGTTGGCTGATCGCTGAAATGGAGTCGCGTTACCACTTCGCGCCCGACCAGCAGTTCTGGGATACGGCGGCCGCGATCGACCGGTTTATCGCGGCGAGATTCTAGCATGCTTTCGCGCCGGGAGTTTGTGGGAGCGTTGAGTGCCGCGGCGGCCGCTGGACCATCTGCGGCGCCGGCGCACCAACCGGAGTGGCGCATCCTGGATCTCGGTCCCGATTGCCTCTTGCGCGAGTCGCTGGCGGGGTTTTGTAAGACCGGAATTCCCGCTGGGCCGCTGCCGGTGGACGCGCCGGAATCGCCGGCCTGCATCGTTCCCGCCGCCGCCGGCCTGACGGATGGCCTCGTAGCTCGCCTTGCGCGCCACGTCCAGGCAGGCGGCTGGCTCATCTTCGAATCCGCCGCCGGCTTCGGCGGCTTCGAAGCGCAGCGCGCTCGGTTGCTGAGGCACTTTCGTCTGACTATTCAGCCTCCAGTCAATCTCTGGACCGGCGGCGCGTCCCCGCCCTACATCGACTATCATTGGCCCGTCCGCGCAAGAGTGCGCGACTTTTCGCACGTGGTTCCGGTCCTGGGCGCGAAGGCCGAAATCATCGGGGCGGTCGGCAAAATTCCGGTGGCAGCCCGGTTTGGCAGGCTCATCTTCCTCGGATCGCCCATCGGACCGTCGCTGCTGGCGGGCGACCGCGAAGCCCACCTCTGGTTCAACGCGCTGCTGCAACAGATGGATTTCCCTCGGTAAGCCGGATCACCCGATTCGCCACTACGTGCTTCCACTCCTGAATGGCTCCGCTCGGCCAGCGGACTGCGATGCGATCCACCGTCTCCACTTTGCCGAGTCCGAAGAATAGCGCCAGATCATGCTGCGAGTAGAAGCTCGATCCGCTCATCACTTCGTCCACCTGCCGGCGCGCCCCGGCCTCAATAGATACGCGCGCGCCGATGGCGCTGCGATTTGACTTCGTCCCAATGAGGCGGATGGAGATGAAGTTTTTGTGCGGGCCATTGTTCTTCAGCAGGCTGGGAGTCTGATTCATGTTCACAATCACGATTTCGGGGCGGCCGTCGCCATCCAGATCGCCTACAGCCATCCCGCGCGCTGGCCGCGATTGCTGGAATGCCGGCCCCGCCTGCGCCGTGATATCGGCAAAGCGGGCATTGCCCAGGTTGCGGTATAGCAGCGTCTTCTGGGCGTATGTTTCGCCCGTTTGGATGCGTTCCACTTCCGGATACACGTGGCCGTTCGCGATGATCAGGTCCTTCCAGCCGTCCTCGTCGACGTCAAGGAACGCAATGCCCCATCCCAGCAACTGATGGAATCCGAGCCCTCCCGGCTGGGCCATATCGGTGAAGAACTTGCCATTCTCGTTCTTATAAAGCGAAGGCACATCACCCGAGAAGTTGGTCTTGGCAATATCGAGCAGCCCATCGCCGTCGAAATCGGCGACCGCCACTCCCATGCCGGCCTGCAGGGCGCCATCAAAGTTATAAGCCACGCCTGCCTCGACTCCACGCTCCTCGAAAGTCCCATCACCGCGATTGTGGTAAAGCAGGCTGGGCGTCATGTCACAGGCCACGTAGATGTCGGGCCAGCCATCGTTATCGAAATCCGCCGCCACCGCGCCCAACCCATACCGCCCGCCCGGTTGAAGAATACCGGCTTTCTTCGATACATCAGTGAACGTGCCGTCGCCATTGTTGTGGTAGAGCGCGTTGTGGGCTGTGGGCAGCCCTTGTGGACCGCACATCACCGGTACGCCTTTCCAGGAACAAGTCGGCTTCTCGCCGGGCTTGGGCGTCCGGCTCAAGTCCAGATCGACGTAGTTGGAAACAAAAATGTCGAGCTTGCCGTCGCGGTCGTAATCCAGAAAGGCGCAACCGCTGCCCCAGCGCATCCCATCCACCGGCAAACCGGCCGCGCGCGTGACATCGGCAAACTTCCCGTTTCCGAGGTTGCGATAAAGGCTGTTGTGACCGTAGTAGGTGACGAAGAGATCGGCGCGGCCATCGTTATCGAAGTCTCCAACGCAAACGCCCTGCGCCCAGCCCACGCGGATCAACCCGGCCTGCGCGGAAACTTCGGTGAAATGGCCATTGCGATCATTCCGGTATAACTGTGCGTGCGTGGCGCGTGATCCACCATCGAGGGTCGTTCCATTGGCGATAAAAATATCGTTGTACCCATCGCCGTCATAGTCAAAAATGGCAGCGCCGTTGCCCGTCGTCTCGAGAATATATTGCTTGTGCGACCGTCCGCCGTAAGTATTCGGTATCGTGAGGCCGGATTGCGCGGCGATGTCGGCGAAGCGGGCAGGCGGCGTGTACAAGGCGGAGACCGCGGAGAGAAACGCGAGTGCAGCTACCCAGGGGGCAACTCGTAAGAACACTATTTCCAGTATCTTACTGCACAGTGGCGCTGGGATTTGTACCAGTAATACATTTACGCGCGTATTCTTTACACGCGGCAGTGGGTCAACCCGAGTAACTGCGGTCTCGATATAAATCAGCGACCCAGACTTTGGCCGGATCACGGCCACGCAATAAAACACATCAGCGCCACATCCAGTTTGCATTGCGCTTCACGTTCTAGGCGGCGTGTTTTTCGGGGCGGGCACGCGCAAGGTCCGCCCTTCGCTGTTTACAATAGGTCCTTGTGGCAGTTTTCCCGATTGGGCGCCGTGAGTTTCTTGCGGCGCTCGCTTCACTAGGGCTCGATCCTTCCAGATGCCCTGGCTCAACCCGGTATCCGGTACATCTTCGCAAAGCAAATCCCTATGACGCCGTTCTGGCCCGCGTGGAAGCCGGAACCGACGAATTCCCCTTCGAGAAGGAAGCTGCCGAGATCGAGGACAGGCTTTCAACGATGCTGCGCGGCGCGGAATTACCGCTGGCGCCGGACTTCTCCGGGGCCTCGCCCTTGCCCCTGCGATATCGAACGATCGCGCAAGGAGTTTCCGAAGCGGAATTCGGGACCGAGGGCGCTTTTCGTGATGGCCTGGCGCGCTGGATTCAGTCGCTCGGCAACATCCGCCGCGCCGGCTTCTTCGTCCTCCCCGAAAACATCGTGCGCTACGAGATCGCGAGCGACGGCGCCTATCGCGTCGGCTTCTGGAAACTAGTCTGGGCAGCCGGCAATCTACGCGCGTTCCACCCGCTCCGCGAAACGCTGGTTACGGCGCACGAGCCGCTCTTCCGCGACATCACCGGCCACTCGTTTCGCGGCGTCGACTCCTTCAGCCGCCAGTTGCTGAAAGGCAACGTCTGGTGGCGGTCGCGGCTCGATTCGGCCACCGGCATCGATATCTACGGAAATAACGGCATCGCGGTAGGCGACATCGATAACGATGGCTGGGACGAGATCTACGTGTGCCAGCCGGGCGGATTGCCGAACCGCCTCTACAAACGCCGCGAAGACGGAACTCTCGCCGACATCACAGAACACGCCGGCGTTGGCGTGCTCGACGACACCACGTGCGCGCTATTTGTGGACTTCCGCAACTCCGGATATCAGGACCTGATCGTGCTGCGAGGCTCCGGCCCGCTGCTGTTCATTAATCAAGGTAATTCCACCTTCACTTTCATACCCGATGCGTTCCACTTTCGTACTGCTCCGCAAGGGTCGTTCACCGGGATGGCCGCCGCGGATTACGACCGCGACGGGCGCGTCGACCTCTATCTGTGCTGCTACGTCTACTTCCAGAGCGAAGACCAGTATCGATATCCGGCGCCCTATCATGACGCGCAGAACGGGCCGCCCAATTTTCTTTTTCGCAACCGGCTTTCTGCAACCGGCGGCTACTTTGAAGACGTGACCGCCGAAACCGGCATGAACCACAACAACAATCGCTATAGTTTTGCGCCCGCCTGGTGCGATTTCGATGGCGACGGCTGGCCGGACCTGTATGTGGCCAATGACTTCGGCAAGAGCAATCTCTACCGCAATCGCGGCGGCGCCTTTCGCGATGAAGCCGCCGAATCGGGCGTTCAGAATATCGGACCAGGCATGAGCGCCTCATGGTTCGATTACGATGGAGACGGCCGGCCCGACCTATATGTATCGAACATGTGGACCGCGGCGGGGCAGCGCATCGTCCACGATGCCGCGTTCGTGCCGGGCCGCGAGTTGAAAGACGCCTATCACCGCCACACCAGGGGTAATTCGCTTTATCGCAATCTGGGAGACGGGCGATTCGAAGAAACCAGCGCCCGGGAAGACGTCGCCATGGGCCGCTGGGCGTGGGGCGCGGACGCCTTCGATTTCGACAACGACGGTGCACCCGAAATCTTCGTCACCACAGGAATGTTGACCAACTCGTCCCAAAAGGACCTGAACAGCTTCTTCTGGAGGCAGGTGGTGGCAAAGTCTCCTGTGGCCGCCACCGCTGCGACCGATTATGAAAACGGTTGGAACGCCATCAATCAACTCATCCGACAGGAATATAGCTGGTGCGGGTACGAGCCCAACGTTTTTTATAAGCGCGTCGCGCCCGCGGCTGGCGGCCCGGCCCGCTTCTACGATTTTTCGGGTGTCAGCGGTCTCGATTTCGCCGATGATTCGCGCGCATTCGCGGTTACCGATATTGACGGCGACGGCAACCTCGACATCATCTTGAAGAGCCGGCGGGCGCCGCAGGTGCGAATCTTGCAGAATCAGTGCGGCATCGGAAGGCGCTCCATCGCTCTACGTCTGCGCGGAATGAAATCCAACCGCGATGCCATTGGCGCCCGCGTGGAGGTGAATGGGCATGTCCAATATCTCAGCGCGGGCAGCGGATTTCTCTCGCAGCATTCCAAGCAGATGCATTTCGGCCTGGACGGCGCTGACGTGGCGGCGATCACTATTACGTGGCCGTCCGGTGCGAAGCAAAACTTTGCAGGGTTGCACGCGGGATTCCATTACGAGATCGAAGAAGGATCGGACCAGTTCAAGTCAACACCGTTCCGTGCGCGCACGAATCTCGCCTCGACGCCGCTCGAAGCCGTCAACGAACCCGCGTTCGTGGCCACGTGGCTTCTCGATCCCGTGCCCCTCCCGGATACGCGAAAAGGGCCGGGCTTCGTATTGCTGGCTACGGGAGATCCGCCTGCGATCCCGCCGTCTCTGCCCTTCCAAACCGTCGATGTCGCGCGCTCATCACCGGACCTCGCGGCCCGATATTCCATCTTCCGCAGATACCTGTTCGAGCTGCGCACGGATCTCGAGCTGCCCCTGCTCCTGCTGATCGACGGGCACAGCCGCGCTCATAAAATTTACGCGGATGTGCCGCCTGCGGAAGTGCTTCAAGCCGATTTGAAAACGCTGCGGGCGGGGCGCGGCGCCGAGCTGGCGCTTCCCTTCCCTGGGAAATACTACACGCCGCCCAGCCGGAACTATTTCAAACTCGGTTCGGCGTTCTATTGGGCCGGCTATTCCGACCAGGCGATTCCTTATCTGGAAGAGGTCATTCGCCGCGCACCTGACAACTGGAAAGCGCTCTACGCGCTGGGCCAGATTCATTACGAAGCCGAGCGCTGGCAGCCGGCACTGGAAAATTACCAGCGCGTGCTCGCGATTCATCCGAGTCATTCCGGCTCGCTGCTGGGCGCGGGCGAGGTTTACGCAAAGTTGAACGATTTGCCGTCGGCGGAGAAATTTCTGCGGCAGGCCCTTGAGGCCGATCCCAAAGCCGCCGACGCCGCCAATCAGCTGGGGCTTTTGTGCACGAAACAGAATCGCTCTGACGAAGCCAAGCACTGGTTCGAGCAGGCCATTTCCATACGCCGCGATCACACCGGCGCCATCAATAATCTTGCTGTGCTCTACGCGCAGCTCGGCCAGCGGAACGATGCCATTGCCGCGTTTCGGTACGGCATCGAGCTGGCGCCGGAGGATGCCGAGCTTTACTTGAACCTTGGTCGATTGTATGTGCAAATGGGCGATCGGGAAAAAGCGCGCTCGCTCATGCAGCAGCTCCTGGCGAAGAAGCCAGGCGACCCCGTGGCCCTGCGGGCGCTGCGCGACCTGGAATCGCGTTGATGCCGGCTTTTTCTCTGGTTTCTTCTACTGGCGCAGGCGGGTACATTCAAAACGACTGTCTGCGCGGGCCTCGCGGCGCTGCACCAAAAGTTATCTCGCTCGGGCGTGCACTCAATTGGAGTCGGCGGCCCAGCTGGAGCCCCGCAAAGCGTAAGTCTGGCTGGCGCTGGCTCAGACTTACTAAAAGCAGCGTGAGACCGGGCTCGCCGCTGGCGATCCTTTGGTCCTGCATGGCCTCGGGCTTTGCTAGTCCGAAAGCGGAAATTATGAAAAGTCGCGGATTGCGAAGCGCCATGCCGCCCAAACATCACGCGGCGTAAATGCATACCGCGCGCTCTGGAGGTCTACCTGCAAGCCGAGCCACGCGCTGCACGAAATGCTCACGCAGGAGAAGAGAGCGCCTTCGTTCGCCGCCAGGATGCTGGATTGGAGAACCTGGACTTGCCGCCGCGCTAGCCCGCCACGTTACCTAGCTGTCTACTTGCCTTCCGTCACAGTCAAAATTTGGTCCGCCTTCACGTTCTCCAATTTCTGCACCGTTCCGCTCGGCCACGTGATTTCCACCAGCCGCGCCGCCTTGTCCTTACCCAATCCGAAATGCGCGCGCTTGTCGCTCGCCGATAAATAACTCGACGCCGTCGACACCATGACGAATTGCTGGGTGCCCGACTCGCCCACCACGCGGATACGTGCGCCGATTCCGTCGCGATTGCTCGCCGTCCCGACGGTGTTAATCAACAGCCAGTGATTGCCGTTGCCTCCCTGGTTTTGTAGAATCACTGGCGGCTGATTATTGCAGTTGACCGCA
>DATLVQ010000188.1:0-2207 GCA_035577325.1 Bryobacteraceae bacterium
GATAGCGCGAGTTCCCGCTCAGTCCGGCGTAGTCGAAGACCCCAGACACGCCTAGAAGCTTCAAGCACGAGAACCGGGAGACCTCGGAGACACCTGCGGCTCAACCAGGCCGGAGGTCGGCGGGCGAAGGCTAAGGCCGCACGGCTCGCATGCACGCCTCTGAGGAGTCGGACCGCGGCATAGTACCGATGAATCATTCGAACAAGGACGGAGCATCGTCGGCGGAGAGTGAGGAGGGAAGGCTGCGGATCAAGGAGAACACTTCCCATTCGACACGTACCCGACACCGAGCGGGACTGCGCGTGTCCCACGGGTGGCCAGTGTGCGGACAAGCGGTACGCTTGGCCGATATTCATCCGCGATAAGAGCCGCATGCGCTAAGGAGCGCTCGTGCGGATCCGTCCGGGGGGTACTACGCGAGTGGTATCCCTACCGGGTTCGCCAACCGTCAAACGGGAGAGGCCATGTATGAGCTTTTCGAGTCAGAACTTCGCGAACAATTTACTCGGATGCACGCGCAGTGCGCCTGCCAACTTGAGGATGTTCAATAGCGAAAGATTACGCTCGCCTCGTTCGACATCGGCTAAATAACTTGGGTGGATACGCGCCAGTTTCGCGAGTTTTGCTAGTGTCATTTCATGCTTGTGGCGGAGCTTCCGAATTCTTTGCCCAAAAATGATTTGGTTGCGCTTGTTCTTAGATTTCACGCGACAATTCTAGACTAACGTCCATGGACGAACAATCAGGCGATAGCAGCTCAGTGACGCGATGATGAGTGTAATGATTCCATAACAATGTCGGCTCCCAGCCCCGAGTAAACTATGGTGGTGCGAACCAACCAAGGCCCGGAGAAAGGAGCCGAACATGCTGATTATAGGCTGTGATTATCACCCGGGCTTCCAGCAAATTGCGTACGTGGATACAGAAACTGGAGAGTTCCAAGAACGACGACTTCAACACCCAGAAGAAGCGGAGAAGTTCTACCGTGCGCTGTGGGAACCAAGCGTCAAGGTGCGTGTGGGAATGGAGGCCAGTGGGCATGCCCGCTGGTTCGAACGACTGCTGGAGGAGCTGAGCTTCGAGTTATGGACGGGCGACGCGGCGAAAATCCGAGCGAAGCGTGTACGGAAGAAGAAGACCGATCGCGAGGATGCTCGGCATATTCTGGAGTTGTTAGTGGAGAATCGTTTTCCGAAGATCTGGGTGCCGACCTGGCAGAATCGTGATCTGCGGCAACTGCTGTGGCATCGCCATCGCATGGTGCAGAGGCGCACGCGGATCATGAATCAATTGCAAGCGGTGGCGATCAATGAAGGGGTACGGTACAAGAAGCGACTGTGGCGGGAGGCAGGACGCCAGCAACTGGAGTCCTTGTCGTTGGCTCCCTGGGCGAGTCGCCGGCGGGAAGATCTGCTGGAAGTGTTGGACCGCATCAACCCGACGATTGCTGAGTTGACGCAGGCGATCGAGAACGAGGCAGAGAAGTGTTGCGAGGCACGACGCTTGATGACTCATCCCGGGGTGGGTGCTCTGACAGCAGTGGCCTTTGTGCTGATCATCGGGGAAGCCCATCGGTTCGGCTGCGGCAAACAGATCGCGGCCTACCTGGGTCTGGTTCCAGAAGAAGATTCCAGCGGAGAACGACGGCGACTGGGACACATCAGTAAACAAGGCAACAGCCTGCTTCGTTTCTTGCTGGTGGAAGCGGCACAGGCGACGGCGCGCTGCGATCAGAGGTGGCGCAACCAATTTTTTCACTTGGCGCAGCGACGAGGACGCAAGATTGCGAAAGTAGCGATGGCACGGAGACTAGCCGTTCGCTTGTACTGGATGTGGCGGCGCGAATGGAACTACGAGCAACTACAAAGTTTCGGTTCGCACGTAGGACAGCCCGGAAATCCTCATGGTGTGCAGTAAATCACCGACGTAATGATTGGGCGTCCTGCTCCTCTTCAGAAGGAGGAGTTTGAACTAGGAATCATGATCGCACCTGCGACCGAAGAGATGGATGGGTCGGACTGAGTTCCGAACCTGAAACTGATTGCGAGCGAGCCTTGGTTGGATACGGCACTGCTTCACCTAGAGCGAAATGGCGCACTCTTCGGAGTGCACGGGTTAGTACGCTCAAAAGGGCTTGACACCGCCGACATTGTAAGAGATGGGGGATTTATCGACAGTCATTCACCAATCCCAAGACAAGTTGCCGG
>DATLVQ010000189.1:0-3957 GCA_035577325.1 Bryobacteraceae bacterium
GAATTCCTCGTGGAGCTTGGTTAATTCACGCGCCACCACGACAGGACGCGGGCCTAGAATGCGCTCAATTACTGATAACGTCTCGAGAATGCGGTGAGGGGCTTCGTAGAAGACCAGTGTTACGTGTTGGTCGCGCAATGACTCTAAGGTCCGGGCGCGCTGGCCGGATTTTGCGGGGAGGAAGCCGCCGAAGTAGAAGGCATCGGTGGGCAGGCCGGCAGCGGCGAGCGCGGTGATGACGGCGGATGGGCCGGGGATGGGGACCACGGAAATACCGGCGCGAATGGCGGCGGCGGCCAACCGGTAACCGGGGTCAGAGACAAGCGGCATACCGGCATCGGAGACCAGGGCGACATTGGTCCCGGCCAGCAGCTTGGCAACCAGTTCATCCGCGCGCGTCTGCTCGTTATGTTCGTGATAGCTGATCAGCGGGCGGACGATTTCGAAGCGGTCGAGCAAGTTGCGCGTGTGGCGCGTGTCCTCGCAGGCGATCAGGTCCACTTCACGCAAGGTGCGCACAGCGCGGTAGGTGATGTCTTCCAGGTTGCCGATGGGCGTGGCCACGAGATAAAGAACGCCGGGCATGCGACAGCTCACACTTCCATGGGAATTTTTAGCTGCGCGGCGATGGACTGGATGCGCTCGCGCGACTTCTGGTAATCGCGCAGGATGGTTTTGCTCATGCCGAGGTCGAGGCCCAGGTAGCCGGAGTAGTTCATGGCTTTGAGAGTGCGGAAAAACTCCAGCCAGTCGATCGAACCGTCGCCGATGGGGAGGTGATTGGTGTCGATGGGATTGTTGTCGGAGATGTGAATGTTGGCGAACTTACCGGCAAGCTTGGCCAAGGCCAGGACGACATTTTCGCGCTGGGCGGAGAAGTGGCCGGTGTCGAAATTAGCCTGAAAATTGGGGCGGGCGACGTGCTCGATGAGGCGGAGGAGAGAGTCGACCGAGCAGATGACTTCGCCGACGCGCGGCTCCATGATGACGGTCTTTCGATACCGGGCGGCGATGTCGGCGCAGTCGCGGCAGGAGGAAACGAGCGCGTCCCACAGGTGCTGCCACGAAAAGCCCTGGGGAATGCGCACGCGCGTCTGGTTGGCGAAGGCGTACTTCTTCTTGCCGCCGAGCTGATAGGGTTTGGCGCTGAGGTAGCGCACGGGGGGCGCGTAGCTGGCGAGGTGCAGGGTTTCCGAGCCGAAGAATTCGGCTAGCTCGGCGCCCATGCGGAAGCCATCGAGGGCTTTCGCGCGTTTGGCGGGATCGAGCGATACCAGAGCCGGATCGACTACGCAGAAATTGTGCACGTGGAGGCCGTTATCGTCGAGCGCGGCTGCGACCGTTTTGCGATGCGTGTACATGGCGCGCATGTGCGCGGCGCCGAGGCCTTCCATTTCGAGAAAGTGGAAACCCAGCTTGCGGATCTTTGGCAGGGCGGCGAGGACGTCGCGCATGCTGTGCGGGTAGCCGTACTCAAAGATGACGTAGAGATACGTGATGCTGATGCGCATGAAAGATGACCGGGCGAAGCCTCATTGTGCATGACGGCGCGGGAAGAGGGCAAGGAACGCCGGAGAATTTTGCGTCGCGCTTAAAACGCGCGGCGTGACGGCTACGCAGGTTTCGCGAAGGTGATGCGGAGGCGCCAGTTCTTGATGCGGACCGAACTGCCGAAGAAGTGGCGGAGCGGAGCGTGCGCGTGAGGTTGGGCAGGCTGATTGGCGGCGGGGGACTGAGCGATGTCGGCCATGAGTTCGGGCGCGAGGCCGGGAGCGTTCAGCGGAGATACCGCGGAGGAAAAGGCGAGGGCGGGAGGCATCATTTCGGCGGCGCGGGCGGGCATGAAAGCGGGGCTGTCGAGGGGCGCGGAATTCATCACGAGAGCTGGGGCGATTTCGGAGGGCGCGAGGGACTCGGCGGGCAATTCGTCGGAGATCTCCGCTTGAATGTCGTCGCGTGTCTCGTCGGCAAGCGAGGGCTCGGCCGATGGCGTGAAGACGGGCGCGTGGAACTCATGCGTTGGCGCTAGTTCGGGCACGGCGACAGGCGAGCTGGCGAGGGGCTGGCAGGCCAGTGTGAAATCGGCGAATCCGGCTGTTGGCAGCCAGGCGGCGCCACCGGTTGGTGGGGAGAAAGGTGCCAGAGTGAGGGCGAGAGGCGCCGGAGTGAGCGGGTCGGCGTAATTCCAGGGCGAAGCGTAGCCGTAGGCTCCCTGGCATGGATTGTGGGCGGCGGATTCAGCGGATTCCGGCAACACCGGAGCGGCCGCGGTGAGGGTGGGGCTTTCGGCCGAAAGCTCGAGTGCCGCGGGCATCGGAACGAAACCGCCGGAGGCCGCCATTTCGGGCGGATCGAGGAGCTCGGCCGGGCGCTGTTCCAATTCGAGTGCGGCGGCCCAGGTCAGCATGCCTTTTGGGAATTCAATGGCGGAACAGGCGGGAAGGGTATCGAGGGTGGCGGCGCGGGCAGTCCGCATGCCTGCCGTTGCGGCTAAAGCGACGGGCAGGAAATCGGCTGAGGGCGGACCGAAGGCAGTTTCGTCGGAATAGACCGACAATTCTGCATCGGCGGGCTCTCCAGCGGTGTAGGCGGCGGCTGGCGATTCGAGGGGCTCAGCCGGAATATCGAGGACTGGTGTGGCCTGCCCATCGACGTGTTCATTACCCCTATCGACGTCGGCGAGCGTTTCTATGTATGGCGGGTCGTGGATTTCGGTGGGTGTTTTTGACAAATCGGAGGAGAAGACCGGCTCTTCGGGCTGGCGCTGGACCGGCCAGAGGGATTCGGCGACCGGAGTTGGAGGGAAATCGAGGACGGGCAGACGATTCAGAGCTTTGCGGAACGAGGCGGAATACTTGTCGCGGTGCTCGCGACAACAGAAATCCTCGTCGAATAAGCCGCGGAAAGGCTTCAGTGGCGTATCGCAATAGAGACACTGCACGGTACTCGCCGTCCTGGGGCGATGCTTCGATTATATCGTTTATTTTCAAGAGAATCGCGGGAATTCACTGCTAATTTTGGTTTGATTTCTAAGGGAAGCAGGCGGGGATTAACGGAAGGAAACAGGTATGCGCAGGGAGCGAGGGCGGGACCCGCCAGAAACGTTGAAAAGTGGCTCTCGGTTCCGCCCGATAGGGTTCAGCGGGGGGAACAATCAAAAGATGACAGCCATTAGGAGGAGGATTGCGTGAAGCCGGGGGAAACACAGGTACAAGCTGGCCCCAAGTAGTTGTACTCCTTTCTAAAATTTTGCAACAACTGCTGATTTGTGGCAGGACTCCAGCGTTTGCGGTAGAGCAGAGTTCGCGGAATCAACGGTTAATAATTTGGCATCGAGAGTGCTCAACCGCACAATACTGTAAGGGCTGCGTCGACAACACAGAATAAGTGGATGTGGCGAAGTCCAGGAGACGCCAACATGAAGCTTTCAAGTGGATTTCGAGTTGCCGCATACGCTGCAGCGGTGATAGCCTTGTGCGTCGGTGCGCAAACGGTTCAGGCAGACACAATCTCGGGTTCGATCTGGGAAAACGACTCTGTGGGTGCGAATGACGCAACTCTGGCCAACGTTCCGGGCACTACGCCAGACGTCACTTTCAGTGTGAGCAGTCCGTTTACTTTCGCGTCGGGCGGAGCCTATACGATTGGGGAGTTTCTCACCTCTGGTGGCGCCACCGTGTTGACAGGCGCCGGTGAGTTGGGGAATACGTTATTCAATACGTTCTTCGATTTCAAGGGTACCGTTACCGTGACAAACGGCCAAACGTTTACTGTGACGCACGATGATGGATTGAGCTTGGACATTGGCGGTGTCCTCGTGATTGATCAGCCGGGGCCCACACCGCCGGTAACCCAAACATTTACTTACGGCGGAGCGTCGGGAAATCTTCCCTTTGAGCTGACTTACGGGGAATGCTGCGGCGCGCCCGCTGAGTTACAGATCAGTCTTCCGTTATC
>DATLVQ010000190.1:0-9306 GCA_035577325.1 Bryobacteraceae bacterium
TTGAACGGAAATTCCTCCCACGGCTCGAAACCGATCACCTGGTTATCGCGCACCTTGAGCTGTATCCCGCACTGCTGGCCGCAGAAGCAGCAGTGTGTTTTCACCAGACGCTGGGCAGGATGCTGCGATTCATCCTGCCACCCGCCGGGCGGCGTGTAATTGAGATGAGGGCCGTACTGGGCAATCAGATCGGCAACCGGCGCCGGAGGCTTAGCCATACCATTCCTTTTCCGCCGCGAGCGCGGAATGCTTCAAACGCATCTGCGCCGTCGCGAGCGTCTTGCGTTTACAGGCGGGGCAGAACTGCTGCCAGTGACCGGCCGGCCCATTCATCGTGTAATCGAACCCAACGCGAGGGAGCATGCGCTTCAAATCCTCGACATGCATCCGCGAGGCGAAACGCTGCCCACAGCGCGCGCACACTGCACCTTCACCCGAGTCTCCGGCCTGCTGATAGAGCTTGACCCCCAATTGCGCGGGCCGCTGGAAAATGTGGAAAAATTTTCCGAATGGCAGATAGAGCAGTCCCGCAATTACCGTGATCGCATGAAGCAACGCCAGGAACGAGTAGGCCACCCCCCGCAACCATTCTTGGGATACCGTAAGCGCGAGCCCGGTCACCGAAATGGAGAACAGGAGAATGATGGGGAAAAAGTCCATGGCGAACGATTGCACCGCACGAGCGCCCTTGTCTTGCATACGGCGGAGTAATGACAACCCGATACCCGCAAGTACGAGAAACGCTGAGATGTCCAGCCCATGAAGGAGCAGCCACGCCTGGATGGTCGGTATTTGAAATGTGAACGCGCGGAAGCCGAAGAGGTACGTGACATATGTCATCTGATCGCCCGGCAGCGTACGAAAGTGGATCCAGCCAAAGACCAGCGGAAACGTGATCGCTACCGCGAGTAGGCATCCCCAGAACAGAAACTGGTGCATCCACCAGCGCGGCAGTGAACGCCGCCGGATAAAATTTTGCGCTACCAGATGTGATCCCGCCAGTTTCGTCAGCCGCGCCATGCCTCGCAAGAGGCCTCCTCCGCGGAACAATTGCCAGCCGCGCTCCCAATAAATGCGCGTGGGTGGTTTTTGCAGCCAGACGTTGTAGTGGTAGACCACACCCCATGTCGCGAAGACCACCGCAAAAGTGTACACCACCAGCGCCGCATCGAAATATTCCAGGTTGCGCGATCCCACCACGATGGCGGCAACTAATGCGCCGGTCCACAGTGTGGCCCAGAGGCCAGCGCGCAGACGGTCGGCCGTACGGGTGAACTCGGCGGGCCAGGCGGTTTCCAATGTCTCCTGTCGCGTGATGAACACCCTATGATTCACGCGCCACAGCGACAATGCCATGGCCGCCAGCAGTAGAAATCCAGGCCAGATCACGCCAAGACGATCGCGGAAAAATCCCAGCAGAAGGGGTGGGAAGAATCCGCCTAAGCCGCCGAGCGCACCCACCAGGCCGGTGACCGTGCCGATGTCGCGGGGGAAATGCTGCGGTACCAACTTGAATATCGCGCCGTTGCCTAAGCCCATCAAGGCGGCACAACCCAGCGCACCAACGGTGAAAGGCAACATGGCCGGCCACGCTAGCAGGAGCGCGAACGCCGCGAGGCCCGCAAAGACACCGGCGAGTACACGCGCGCCACCGATCTTGTCGGAAAGCCAGCCGCCCACAGGCCGTAGTAACGTCGCTAGGACCACAAAGCCCGCAGTGCGGAACCCGGCATCGTTGGGGATCAAATGGAATTCATCGCGCAGGAGGCTGGGCAGGTAAATCGAAAAAGCGACAAAGCCGCCGAAGGTCAGAAAATAAAAGGACGCCAGAACCCAGGAAAGCGGTTCGCGCGTGAGCACGCCCAGCATTTCCCCGATGCCGCGTGGCCGCGCCGCCTCCGGGTTACGGGCCAGCACGGCAAAAACCGCGGCCCAGACCAACAGCGCCACTCCCAGGCCCGAGTAAACATTGACCAACCCGATCGCGCCCGCCAGCACCGGACCCAGGAAAACCGCGAAGGATTGCCCGATGTTGCCGAGCCCATACACACCGAGTGCACCGCCCTGCCGCTCTGCCGGAGTCCAGCGAGATACGTAATTGACACCGACCGCGAACGAAGACCCCGCGAGTCCCAGGAAAAACGCGACCACCAGAAGTTGCTCATAGGTGGTTACCCGCGGCACGAAGAACACGGGGATTGCGGACATAACCATCAGGCTCGTGAAAACGGCCCGTCCCCCGAAGCGATCGCTGAGCATGCCCATGGGAATACGCGCGAGCGAGCCAAGGATTACGGGTACCGCGATGAGTAAGGCGGTTTGAGAAGCGGTCAGATGAAACGCCTCGCGGAATCGGGGCGCGAACGCGCTGATCATGCCCCAGGCGGCGAAGCACAGGATGAAGGAAACGGTCCCGAACGCGAGGTGACGGCCGCTCGTGCGCATCAAAGAAAAGCCCCAGTGGGCGTGTATTCGCGGAAAGGCATCATTTTCGTTTTTTCCAAACTTTGATTATCGGCCCGCAACACGAGCGGCACAAATCACGGATGATGCATTTCCGGCCCACGGTTCCAGGAAATCTGAACCAGTGCGGGTGGTTCTTCAGAGCCAGCCGAACGGCCGGATTGACCGACCAAGGCCAAGAGCGTAGCGAGAAACTCGTTGCAATTCACGCGCTTGAGGCGGCACGCCTGCTCGATGCTCACCGAGCGCGCGAATACCTGCCGGGCTACGGGGTTGTCGATAACCGTGAATCCAAACTGTAGAAAGATCGCGCGAGTCTGCGGGTACCGCTCAATCACGTCCGCCACTTTCGCCGAAGCTGCCACGGTAACCGACGCGGCAACAGACCGATTCTGGGGCGCACGATTCATCGAATGCCACAAATCGACGGCCCAGATCGCCAGACCCGTCACTTCGACCCAGGCGCTAACGGCCATCACTACAAAGGCCCAGGGTTGCGCGTCGGTAAGGATCTGGAACAGCACTCGCATGGTGTTGCCGATGTTCAGCAGCCAGAAGGCGAGCCATAAGGAGCGCACCTGGCGAGGCTCCAAGCCACCTAAGACCGGCACAATCTTGCTCGATACGCCCACAATCATCATGCTGATAAAACCGACCGTGAATGCGTGTCGGTAGCCGCCGAAATAGGCGTGCGAGAAGAGCACGTGCCGCGACGCGGTGTAGACCGGCAGAAGCGCGAACAGACCCAGCGCTGCCAGCGCCCAGCCATAGGCCGCTCGCAAGAACGGCAGCGAGCGGTCGGCTTCAACGCGCATTGAAAACAGCCGGAACGCGCCGTGCTTGATGATTCCACCAAGCCTTCCACGACTCTCCTCGGGCTGGTTGGCGTTTACTGGGAAGGCCGCCACTACTGGGTATGCTTCAGGGATTTGGTGAAGAAGCCCAATGCATCCAAAACGCATGATCGAGCCGGATGATTGCGGGCCAGCAAGTTCGCAACGGGTGCAGTAGTCTCCAGTGCTCTTGTGATTTCAACACTGCCCGTGTATCATCGGCCCATGGCTGAAAAAGCGGCCAGTATCACCACTGCTTTCAAGGTCACCACAACCCGCAAGGAAAGAATCCTTGCATTCGGTACAGCCGAGGTCAACATGACTGGCGGCGGATTCGGTACGGTCACGTTTCACAGCAAAGACGGCAAGTTGTCTGCTGTGAGGCCGATATACCCGCGCGGCCACAAGCTCACTGAAGCCGAAATGACCGAGATGTTGCAGTACGAGTGGCCGGCCGACTGGCAATTCCGCCAATTCATTCTCTTGAAGCTGCACGAGATCGAAGAAGCGCAGCGGTAGCAATGTCCCTGGCTTCTTCGCGGTTTGCGCCTTCAACTCAGCCAGCGTCAGGGGCTTCGCCCGTTTTCGTGGCATCATTTTCCCCCGCCGGCGTCCCGCTATCAACGCTGCAGTCGTAGCGTCGATGTCGTTGATCTCCAGACGATCTTTGAACATGCCCATCTCTTTGCCAATCAGCTCTAACGCCCGGTTGGCAACCTGCCCTGGTACTCGTACTCCCCGGTTTCCTTCCGTCTTCTGTCCAGCACAGGAATGGTCTGCATTGCCCGCTCGACGTCCTCGCGCAGTTGGGCAAGCACCCCAGGTCCGATCCAAGGCCGCCTGTTCAACCGCGCGCTCAGCAACAGCCTCCTGAAGTGACGCTAAGTAATTGAAAGGATGGAGCGGGAGATGGGACTCCAACCCGTACGTCCAGCTTGGGAAATTAGACTTCATTTGTAAATAAAGAACTTAGACGTTCATAGCGATGAATCCTGTTTATGTAAGTCTAAGGCAACACGGCAGGGACCTAACGGAGGTTCTCCTAATTCAGTAATCGTCGTAACAGAGACCACAAGGGCGATGCGGGGAACCTCGAAGGTCTTGCGTGCCGACTGCTCTGACGCCAATCAGCAGCGTTGATCCTGGGAAGATGCGCCCGAGAGAGGTTCGTCGTTTCCAAGGTCGCTTCAGCCCGGCTGCGGCTACGGAATCTCGCTGGCGTGGCGTCCATAAGAGACCGGCCGATGTCGAGACGAAGTGCCGTGAATGGCGACCCCGCGCATCACGAGACCAGCGGTTATATCGCTAACGGCTGCGCTTTCCGGCAATCATGAGGCCGGCACCGCCCAGGATCATTACAGCGCTCACAATCGGAGACACCCGTTCCTGGTGCTGGGTTTCAATGCCCACGGATAGGCCACCAGCCTTGAAGCCCTCCCGCTCATTACGCGGAATGGGAACCACTAGGGAAACAAGACCCAGAATCAGCACCCCAATTCCAATCCAGAACAAAGCCTTCATTTTTCCTCTCGGTTTGGGGAGTCACACCTAAGTGCAGGGTTGCGATGACGCCAGTATGTCCCGGCAAATGCGCTCAATTAGTCCGCCTTATCCTTTTGACGCGTGGCTTTGACACCGGTCAAGATCGCCAGGCCGACCAGGATCACTCCGCCCACCACAACCCAGCGTGGCGGAACGTGCAGGATGACGGCGCCATAGATCAGCCCGCCGATGACGATCAAGAATCCGATTACGTAAAGGCTAAATGACAATCCTTGCCTCCCCCCAGTTTCGCGTGGCTCAATTGAGTTTTCGGAAATCAATGGGGTTGTGTGAGAACGCGCGTGCGCCACTGCTACCGGTTGATTTCTACAACGACACCGGGGTGCAGATGGCGCCATCTCCAGTATTCCCGTTGCCGTTCGCGTCGCTGTCGCGCCAGGCTACGATACTCATAGTGCCTTTCCTGCAAGTAACTGCGGTAAGCGCGATCTTCCTGGTGGTCGTACACATGGTAGTCGCGGCGGTCCCGATCATAATATCGTTTGTGGCGACGGTGACGGTCATCGTCGTCGGCCTTTGCAAGCGCGACCGAAAAGAGCAAGGCCGCGCTCAGCAAGAAAGTACTCAGGTAACGTTTCACGTGGTTATAGCTCCCGTTCGGACGTCCCCTAGAAGCTAACAGACATGTCGTTTGGAATCTGGTCAAAAGTGCTCACCGGCATTGGGCTTGTCGGGCGCACGAAATTCATGCAGACCAGGGCAAGCTTGATCCTGGGAAAGGTACCCCCGGATTTGCTTGCAGACCACATGCGCAGGCGCAAATGCGTAGGGAGGAAGTGCCGAAATACAGATCAAGTCATCCTGCCTGGATCGGCCAGCGCCAACATTTCAAGGGGCGGCGTACGGTTGGAAGAAATAGGGCGACGTAGCCTATTTTGCTCCAGCAGTTGAACCAGCAGCGCGCCGCCTGCTTCATCGGCCCGAGCTGACTCGGAGAAGCTCGGCAATCATTTCGTTGATGCTCAGAAAAAGGAACTCTTCGTACGGCACATCAGTCGTCCCATTGTGGCCGATCTTGCGCGGCCAGGCCTCCAGAGGCCGGGGACGGGAACATTTCATAGTTGAAGGCGGTGAGCCGTGTGTGGCGGTTGGACATCAAGCGTTTCCAGTCCATACAGGGGCCACCGTGCGCTGTGCGCACCGTACCTACACTCGCGGCGAGCCTCTGACTATAGCGGAAACCTTAATTTAACAGTCTGGTCAATTTTGCTCATCGCTTTTGAGGTCATTTATGCAATCTTTGAGGCGAGCATCTCTGTTCGGAAGCCGCGCGCTGTTAATTCTCGTCCGTCTCTGTGCAGTTTGATGCCGCGATTGAGGACCTGCCATGAACGATTCGCACCAGAAAACTGCTGAATACCACAATCTTGCCGTGGATGCTCACGGCTCTGCCGCAACGCGCCATGAAAAGAAAGATGGCGGCGATGTGACCTACGCTCCCGGACTAATCAGAGCAGCTACTTTGTCGATTGGTTTCTTATTTGCCTTGTCGGCCGTCGCATTCGGGCAGCACGGCAACTGGTTTAAACCCACCGCAGCAGCGCCGAAACCTACTTTCCGCCGGTACAACTCGACGGCCACACTATCGACATCCGGCAAGCCCAATCCAAACTCGTCATTCGTATCCAGCACAACGCGGGTGTTTCCGCACCTAGCAACCGGCGGCGGCTGGGAAACCGTCGTGGTGATCGTCAATATGAGTGCGGCTCCTGTAGACTTTACGGCCAGCTTTTACGATGAGGCGGGCGCGCCGATGCAGGTGACTTTCAGCGAGTTTCCCAGTGGCAACATCACAACGACCAGTGCGATTGATGGCCACCTGGGGATCGATGGCAGTTTCAACTTTTCTTTATTTGACGCGACACCGAACACGCAGGTTGGTTGGATGATGCTCGACTACGATGCAACTTCGCACCGGATCGGAGGTTATGCCGCATTCCGTTACAGGGCAGGCGGAGTGATCAACGAGGGACTGGTCCCGTTGAGCGGGTACGATGACACTAAGTTTTTTATGTCCTTCGACAATATCGAGGGATTCGCGACCGGTATCGCGCTGACCAATCCGGGTCCGGTTCCAAACTTCGTTACCATCGTGGCGCTCGATCTGGATGGGAACGAGATCGTTCGCGGCCAGTTGAACCTCCCGGCGGGCGGGCATCACTCCTTCGTACTCGCCGATAGTTTTCCGGAGCTCGACGGGCGCACTGGAACCCTGTACATTTCAGGCGATCAGAGTATGCTTTCCGCTGTTGGAATCCGCATGAACGTTGCCGGAGGCCGGACGTTCACTTCGATTCCAATTATGAACTGGGAAGGGATGTTTTAGATCGTCTCGAAATATTCCAACATGAGCGTCTCGACTAGACGATATTGCGCCGATCCAGGGCGCCGCCAATCTCATTAGGCCGCACAAACCCCGGCTGAGCGTGCCGCCTCCCAACAGTGCTCGACTTTATCCAACTTAGCTCACTCATGAGCACTATTGGACAGATTACAAAACAGCCGAGCTGTTATAAAGGGGCGGATCATAAGCGTTATTTAGATAGCTGTTCCTGGCGAGATTGGCTTCGCGGAAGCGCTTGGAGCAAATATGAAAGGTGGACTTATTATGAAGAAGCTGAGTGCGATTCTCGTGTGTTCGACGTTTGCTGTCGGCCTGATGGCAGCGGCCCAAGCGCCTGTATCTCTTGGGTCGGCTGCGAATTTCGCGGTGCTGGCTGGTTCGACGGTAACCAGCACCGGCGCCTCCCAGATTACCGGGGACCTTGGAGTGAGTCCCGGCACAGCGGTGACTGGCTTTCCTCCCGGTATTGTGACCGGCACGATGCACGCCGGCGGCGTTGCCGCGGCGCTGGCGATAGCCGACTTGACCACCGCATTTAACGACGCTGCCGGACGAACCGTAGCTCCGGTCACGGTGGCTGGAAATCTAGGCGGACAAACCCTCGCGCCTGGCCTTTACAAATCCACGTCATCGCTAGCGATTTCTTCGGGGAACCTCACGCTCGACGCCAAGGGCGACGCGAGTGCGGTCTTCATTTTCCAGATGGCGTCAACCCTGACCACCACCGCTGGCCTGCAGGTGATCCTGGCCGGCGGCGCACAGGCTTCCAACATCTTCTGGCAGGTCGGGAGTTCGGCGACCCTTGGAACGAACTCCATCTTCCAGGGAACCATCATGGCGAATCAGTCGATTACCTTGACGACCGGAGCAACGCTGAATGGTAGAGCGCTGGCGCGAATTGGCGGGGTTTCATTACAGTCCAATGCAGTCACAAAGCCCGCCGCCTCTATAACTACGAATATGCCCGCCATTAATCAGGGCGGCGTTGTCAACCTGGCCAGCTATTTGTCACCCGTTGTCGCCGGCAGCCTCGCAGCTGTTTTTGGAACCAATCTTTCCTCCGGACAGGATTCGTACATCGCCGCGCCTCTGCCCACGACGCTGGCGGGAAGCAGCTTTGAAATGGCTGGCCGGGCTGGCGTACCGCTGGTCTTCGCTTCGCCGGCTCAGGTGAATCTGCAGATCCCGTGGGAGCTGGCGGGTTCGCAGCAGGCATCCGCCGCCGTAACGGTCGGCGCCAACGTTTCCCCCCTGCAGAATGTAACTCTCGCGGCCTTTGCTCCCGGTATCTTCACGCTCAACCAACAGGGATCGGGCCAGGGAGCTATTCTGATTGCCAACACTGCCGTGCTGGCGGGAACGCAGGGATCGGGCCGTGCGGTAAAGAAGGGCGAATACATCTCCATTTTCTGCACCGGCCTGGGAGCAGTGAACAACCAACCGGCAACGGGCACTGCCGCTAAGAGCAACCCGCTGTCTCATACCCTTACTACAGCCACCGTGACTATTGGCGGTGCAGCAGCTATAGTAACTTACTCAGGGTTGGCGCCGGGCTTCGCGGGACTCTACCAAGTGGACGCCCAGGTACCGTCGGGCGCGCCATCAGGGGGCACGGTAGCCGTCGTCATGAAAATCGGCGGCAGTACCTCCAACACCGCGACGATCGCGGTGCAGTAAGGTAACCAGGGATAGGTCGGTTAAGATAGGGATTAGCGAGTACGAGCAATGAACAATGTATGTGAGCGATCTCACATGGGTGTAACGTTAGGAGTTGCACAAAATCCCAAGGCTTTGTTCAAAGTGCTGGAGTTCGGCCTCGCTAATCTCCCTGCCTGGAACGACAAACAAACATAACAAAGGAGTATTTATAAATTAGTACTTTGGAATTGTAAGTGCGGCGATTTTGAACTACAAATCCGTGTATGCGGGGCCCGAAATATGAAGGGGTGCATGTCCACCCCAAACGGAAAGAAAAGAGCTGCTCATGTTTAATTTACGCGTCCTATGCTTAGTAGTTCTCCCGATGTTGGCAATTCGTGCCTATGCCGATCCCGTCCTTCAAACTGCAGGCAATTTTGTGGTCCTAGGTGGCTCGGCCCATCC
>DATLVQ010000191.1:0-26310 GCA_035577325.1 Bryobacteraceae bacterium
ATCACCCAGTCCGCCGCGCGGATCACGTCGAGATTATGCTCGATCACCAGCAGCGATCCGCCGTTTTCGATCAGCCGCTGAAACGCCCCGAGCAGTTTGGCGATGTCGTCGAAGTGCAGACCAGTGGTCGGCTCGTCGAAAATGTAGAGCGTGCCTTGCACGAGGCTTGCGACAGGTGGGCGGCCAGCTTCACGCGCTGTGCTTCGCCGCCCGAAAGCGTGGTCGCCGATTGGCCCAGCCGCAGGTAACCCAGGCCCACTTCCGACAGTACTTTCAATTTCGCCACCACGCGCGGCGCGCTGTTGAAGAAGCGAATCGCCTCATCCACGGTCAACTGCAGCACCTCGTGAATGTTCAGGCCCTGATAGCGAATGTCCAGCGTGCTGCTCTTAAAGCGCGTGCCCTTGCACTCGTCGCACACCAGCTCGACATCGGCCAGAAACTGCATCTCCACCGTCACCGTGCCATCGCCCTGGCAGGTTTCGCAGCGACCGCCTGGAATGTTGAATGAAAAATGCCCGGCGGTGTATCCGCGTTTATCGGCTTCCTTGGTCGAGGCGAACAGCGCGCGAATCAGGTCGAATGCCTTGATGTAGGTCACCGGATTCGAGCGCGGCGTGCGCCCGATGGGCGATTGGTCGACCAGCACCACCTCGCGCAACCGCTCCGCGCCGTCCACGCGCCGGCACGACATTTTCGCCGTCGCCTCCAGCGTCTCTTCTTCAGTCAGCGCTTCATTCTCTTCCAGCGCTTCCGATTTCTTCAGAATCGCTTCGAGCGACCGGTAAATCACATCGTGCACCAGCGTCGATTTTCCGGAGCCCGAGACGCCCGTCACCGCCGTCAGCATGCCCAGCGGAATGTCAATATCGAGGTTTTTCAAATTGTGCAGCCGCGCGCCTGCAATGCGCAGCATGCGCCGCGGATTCACGCGCCGCCGCTCCTTGGGCAGGGTCACACGCAATTCGCCCCGCAGGTAGCGTCCGGTGAGCGACCCGTCGCTGCCGCTCATCAGATCGCGATACGAGCCATCGTAGATCACTTTGCCGCCGTTTTCGCCCGCGCCCGGCCCCAAATCGATGATGCGGTCGGCCGCGCGCATCACTTCCGGGTCGTGCTCGACCACCAGGATCGTGTTCCCGAGTTCGCGCAGCTCTTCAAGAATGCGAATCAGCCGCCCGGTATCGCGTGTGTGCAGCCCGATCGATGGCTCATCCAGCACGTAGCACGCGCCCACCAGCCGCGAGCCCAGGCAAGTGGCAAGCTGGATGCGCTGCGCTTCGCCACCAGAAAGCGTGGATGAGAGCCGGTCGAGCGTCAGGTAATCGAGGCCGACATCGTTCAGAAATTTCAGCCGCTGCCGGATTTCGACCAGAATCTTATCCGCGATCGCGGTCTCCGATGGCGCCAGTTCCATCGAATCGAAGAACGCCTGCGCTTCGGCGATGTTCATGCGAACCACATCGGCCAGATTCTTACCGCTCACGCGCACATATAGCGCTTCTTTGCGCAGCCGGGCGCCGTTACATTCCGGGCAGCGCGCGTACCCACGGTACCGGCTCAGAAAAACGCGCACGTGCAGTTTGTATTTCTTGGTCTCCAGATAGTTGAAGAACCCGCGAATCCCGCCGAAACCCGGTCCGCCTTCGATAACGTAATTTTTTTCATCGTCGCTGAGGTCGCAGAACGGCACGGTCATGCGCACCTTGCGGCCTTTCGGCGCCGCCGCGGCCCGCTTCAGTTTCCAGAACCACTCGCGACCCTTGGGCTTGGTCCACGGCTCCACCGCGCCTTTTTCCAGCGAGAGTCCTTTGTCCGGGATGGCCAGGTCCATGTCGTAATCGATGGTGTTGCCGAACCCCTGGCACCGCGGGCAGGCGCCGGCGGGGCTGTTGAAGCTGAACAACACCGGCTCGGGTTCGACGAACTCGATGACGCATTGCTTGCAGGCGAATTTCTCGCTGAAGCGCAGCCGTTCGGGCGAACTGGCGCTCTGGAAAATCACTTCACCGGCTTCGCGGTAGGCGATTTCCGTGGTATCGGTCACGCGCTGATGCAGATCAGGCGCAATCGAAATGCGGTCCGCCAGCACGTAGAGCGTCTTTGTAAAATCGATATCCAGCAGCGATTCGGGAGTCGAGAACTCGAACATGCGGCCTTCCTGAAAAAGCCGGTTGAATCCCTTCTTCCGCAGCTCGAAAAGATGATCGCGAAGCTTCTTTGTGTCGGGGCGGGCGCTCGGGGCTGCCGGCTCCGCCTGCCCGGGGACCGCCGGAAACAGTACGTACCAGCGCGAGTCCGCCGCTTGCGTAAGCATCTGCGCGGCCACCTGGTCCACCGTGTCTTTCTCCACGCGCTTGCCGCACTGCGGGCAATACGTCCGGCCCACGCGCGCGAACAGCAGGCGCAGGAAGTCGTAGCATTCGGTCGAGGTGGCCACCGTCGAGCGCGGATTGCGGCTCGTGTTCTTCTGGCGAATCGCAATCGCCGGCGCGATGCCGTCGATCTCATCGACGTCCGGCTTCTCCATCCGCTCCAGAAACTGGCGCGCATACGCAGAGAGCGATTCCACATACCGCCGCTGGCCCTCGGCGTAGATCGTATCGAAGGCGAGCGAGGACTTCCCCGAGCCCGATACGCCCGTCACCACCGTCAACTGGTTGTGCGGGATGGCCAGCGAGATGTTCTTCAGGTTATGGACCCGCGCCCCGCGGATCTCAATAGACTCTTGCACGCGCGTCTCTACTGTCTGAGCTGATGTGGTGGGGTGAATCTTTCAGTATACCAGCGGGGCATATGTTGCCCTGCCGCCAAACCTGTACCATGGTAGTGGATCAAATGGCCTTCGCGACAGACGGGGCGCAGAGGATCAACCTCTTCGCCCTGGTAGTTTACATCCCCGACCCGCTGGCGGAATTTCTCGATGAGTTGCGAAAGGACCTGGTACCCGATTGCTTGCCGCGCGCTCACGTGACCATCCTTCCGCCGCGGCCGCTCCAGGCGGGACAAGCGGGTACCGATGCGGCGATCGAGCAGGCACGTACCGTGGCGGGCGGCTTCGCGCCATTCGATATCGTGGCCGGTGAGGTTGAGATTTTCCCCACTACCGATGTCATCTACATCGGCATCAAGAGTGGTGAACGCGAGCTCCGCGAGATGTACCGGGCGCTCAACCAGGGTCCACTCGCATTCCGCGAGCCGTTCCCTTACCACCCGCACATCACGCTGGCGCAGAATCTTCCACAGGACCGCGTGCAGTCGCTTTATGAACTGGCGCGCGAACGCTGGGCTGCGTTCCCCCACTCACGCCTTATCCGCGCCGAGCGCGCCTGCTTCGTGCAATCCACAATCGAATGCACCTGGGTGGATCTCGCCGAGATCCGCCTCTCGGGCGTCCCCGTAGGGTAGTCCCTTCACTCCTGCTCGAACAGGCCGATCTGCTCTTTGGCGACTTCCTTGCGCCGCCGGCGCGTGAGCGGGCTGCCCACCACCCCCAGGACGTGAAACTCGCTCAACGCTTCTCGCGGACAGAAGATCTTCTGGTTGTTGGAGTACGGCTCGGGCGGGATGAAGGTGAACCCGTAAGGCTCCAGTTGCAGCAGGTTGTTGGAAAGAATCCCATCCATCACGTCGCCATCACGAAAGCGCATGCGAACCCAAAGGCCGTCCATTTTGGGCCGGGTGCGGAAAACCTGCTGGCTGGTTTCGGCCTCGGCGGCCTCGAAATCCTTAACAAAACAAACGGTTTTTACTTCACTGTAAGGAATCGCGGCCACAGTGCCGTCGGTCTTCATAAGTTCCACGCCGGTCGGCATCAGGTAGCTCAGCGGATTGACGAAGCCCGTCAAGGCCTCGCGGTCGAAGCGCCGGACCAGCACTTTTTTGGTTGTGGAGCCCGCCAAGCTGTCACCTGAAAACTAAAGTGTTCCAAACATTTTCGCGATTATTGTATCATTGGCACAATGTCATACGGCTCAACGCGTGCCGCGCTTGGGGTGTGCAAGGCCGAGCCAGGAAAACGGCTCGCGGAAGCAGGCCAAACTCCGCTTGCGCCTTACATTACCGATTTTCTCAATTTCTGTAGGATAGAGAAGGGCTTAGCGGCGAATTCGCTCGACGCATACCACCGGGACTTGCAACGCTATGGCGCGTATTTTTATGGCCAGAATGACGATCAAGTAACTGAAAATCATACAGATACCGTGCTTGGGTACCTGAACTCGCTCTACCGGTCGGGTCTTGAAAGCCGTTCAATCGCCCGTCATTTGGCTTCGTTACGCAATTTCTATAGCTTCCTGCTTCGCGAGGGTAAAGTGGCTTCAAACCCCACCGAGCACATCCGTACGCCCAAGCAGTGGAAGAATATTCCTAAGTTCCTGAATCTGAGCCAGATCAATAAGCTTTTGCAAGCCCCGGACGACTCAACCCCCACAGGCGTCCGCGACCGCGCCATGCTGGAAGTGGTATACGCGAGTGGACTGCGGGTATCGGAGTTGTGCCGGGTAGGGATCTCGGATCTGAACCTGGATCTGGGGGTACTTCGCACTACCGGGAAGGGAAACAAGCAGCGCCTGGTGCCGGTGGGGCGGTCGGCGGTGGCGGCGGTTCGCCGGTACCTGGAAACGGCGCGCGGACGGATATTGAAAGGGCGGGGCAGCCGGTATCTGTTCGTCACGGCTCGTGGCGGCCCGATGACGCGCCAGGCCTTCTGGAAACTGCTCGCCGGACACGGCCGACGGGTAGGCATTTTCCGCAATCTGACGCCGCATGTGATGCGGCACAGCTTCGCCACGCACCTGCTCGAAGGCGGCGCCGATCTGCGCAGCGTGCAAACCATGCTGGGGCACGCCGATATCTCCACGACCCAGATTTATACGCACGTCATGCGGTCCAGACTTCGCAAGACCCTGGACGACCATCACCCGCGTGCCTGAACCTCCACAGTACATGATGAGCGACAAGCCAATTATTGAATCCACGAGGCGCGCTAGATGAGCGATTACATGTTCATGTTGGAGAGCCATCTGAACGCGGACCAGAACCGCGTGGTGGCGGAGGTGCAGACGGCCGCCAGCCACCTCAACATGAACCTGTTCCTGACCGGTGGGGCTATGCGGGACATGCTGGGAGGATTTCCCATCCGCGACCTGGACTTCTCAGTGGAAGGCAGTGCGCTGAAGGTGGCCAAATTAGTGGCCGACAAAAGCGGCGCGCGGATTACCAGCATCGACGAGAACCGCCGCACGGCGCACCTGATGTTTCCGGGCGCGGTGCCGGCCGAGATCGGGATGTCGCGCCATGAGAAATATTCCAAGCCGGGCAGCAAGCCGCAGGTGACGCCGGCCTTCATTCAGGACGATCTGCGGCGGCGCGATTTCACCATCAACGCCATTGCGCTCTCCTTGAATCGCGGCTCGCGCGGGTTACTCATCGATCCGACCAACGGCTTGGCGGATTTGGCCACGAAGGAGATGCGCGCCACGCATTCCTATGCGTTCTATGAAGACCCGGTGCGCCTGCTGCGGCTGATCCGGTTCCGCGTGCGTTTTACATTCACGGTGGAAGAGCGTACGCAGCGCCAATACGAGAACGCACGCGAGGCCGAGCTGGAAAAGCTGATTTTGGGCCGCGCGCTATTCGAAGAATTACGCGACATCGCCGAGGAACCCAACGCGGGCGAGATCATGCGCGAGCTGGAGCATGCGGGCCTGCTGAAGATCTTCTCGACGGCGCTGGCGGGGCCAAAGCTGAGCGTGCCCTCTATCGCCAAGCTGGAAAAGCTGCGGCGGCTGCTGCCGGCGGGCAACGGCATTCGTCCCGCGGGCATGGGTCCGTTCCTGTACGTGCTGGCGGAAAAACTATCGGCCAAGGAGCGAGCGGATCTGATTCACACGCTCGAGATGCGTAAGCAGGAAGTGGACTTGTGGCAGAAACTCGAGTCGCGCGCCAAGAAACTGGAGCACGCGCTTAAATCCCCGCGGCTGCGGCTGCCCTCGCAGGTCTATCAGACGCTGATCAAGGCTCCGGGCGACGAGCTGCTTTTCCTGTTGTACCGTTCGCAGCAAAGAACCGTGCAGGACCGCATTCGCAACTATTTGCAGAAGTACTACCCGACGGCGCAGGAAGTCTCCGATGCCGACGTGGAGAAGGCAGGAGCGAAGCCCGGCACCGCGAAGTACGCCAAGCTGAAAGAAGAGCTGATTGTCACGCGGCTGAACACGCGCAAGAAGCCTGCGCCGCCACCGCCCCTGGAACCCGCCGCTCCCGTGGGCGCGGCGGGTTCCACCGGCGGCGCCGCGGGGAGCCGCGACCGCCGCGCTTCATGAAAATCGGCATTGCCGGCGCGGGTTTCGCCGCCCGGTTTCATCTCGAAAATTTCCCCGAATCCGGCGCTGAAGTGGTGGGCGTAACGTCGGCGCGCGCCGAAACGCGGGAAGCCTTTGCTATGCGCCACAAATTGCGCGCATTCGCCTCGGTGGAAGAGATGCTGCCCGAGATCGACGTGCTGGACATCTGCACGCCGCCCTCTTCGCATCAACAGTACATTCTGGCGGCGGCACGCGCCGGGAAGCACGTGATCGTCGAGAAACCGCTCACGGGCTTCTACGGTTCGTCCGAAACAACGGGCAAGCGGGCCATGCTGGATGCGGTGGTGGCCTCGGGGCGGGAGCTATTGGACGCGGTGCGCACAGCCGGCATTACGCTTGGCTACGCGGAAAATTTCGTCTATGCACCGTCGGTGCAGAAAGAACGCGAGATCATCGAGAAATCGCGTGCGCAGATTCTGCGCATGGCGGGCGAGGAATCGCACAACGGGTCGCACTCGCCGGTGTACGGGATCTGGAGCGTGCAGGGCGGCGGGTCGCTGATTGCGAAAGGCTGCCACCCGCTGGGGGCGATCCTTTACTTGAAACGCAAGGAAGGCCTGGCGCGCCTGGGGCGCCCGCTGCGGCCGGCGACGGTTTCGGCGCGTACGCATGCGATTACGCGCATTCCGAACTTTGAAGACCGCGGTTTTCTGCGCACGAAATATCAGGACACCGAAGACTACGCGTTGCTCCACGTCACGTTTGAAGACGGTACCATCGCCGACGTGACGGCTTCGGAGTTGGTGATGGGCGGCATTTACGACTACGTCGAGGTGTTCGCCAACAATCACCGCACACGCTGCCGCATCAGCCCGGTAAGCGTGCTGGACGTCTACAATCCTAAGCACGAGCAGTTCAAAGACATTTACCTGGTGGAAAAGCTGAGCTCGAATGAAGGCTGGATCCCGGCTTCACCCGACGAGGGCTGGAGCCTGGGCTATGCGCGCGAGCTGCGCAACTTCATCGAGTGCGTGCGCGAGAAGCGAACGCCGGAGAGCGACCTGGAGCTGGCGCTGGACGTGACACTGGCGGCTTACGCGGGGTATGTTTCGGCGGAGGAGATGGGGCGGGAGGTTGCGGTGCCGCGGCTGTGATCTTATTTGTGCCCGAACGCCGCCACTACGGCGAACAGCGTCGTAGCGAGCAATAGCACTGTAGCCACCAACACCAAGTTCATTCCTCAGAATTCCCTGAACTCGCGCGGGGCCAAAGGATTCCAAATCCTTGCGATGCCCCGGTTGCGAGTTCCACCCCCAGGAGACTCTGGTTGGGATCCTGGGCATCCGGCTGAAGCCGGATTTTCCGCTCCAGCGTGCGAGCGTTTGCCGGAAACATCTTCCAGCCGCCAGCATACTGTACATAAATCACACTGGCTGCGTCTGGCTCCTTGAGTTCGACAGGTTTCGCGACGGGCTTTTGCATGATCAATATGACGTGGCTCTTTTTCCCAGTCCCGTAACGATTGTTCGCCGTGTGAGTCGAAACTTCACCAGTGATACCTGTGCTTTTGATCTGCTGAATCTCAACGGGGGACAACGTCATATCCGGAAAATTCGGGATCTGCTGCACGTCGTGAATCACCAGAGATGCAACCGCGGGCTTCCACAGCAGTACGGAAAGACCCAGTTCCTGATCCGTCAGACGGATCCGGACGACGCCGACAATTCCTGGAAGATAAAGGGACCAGATGGCCGAAACTCCAACCAGCGCCAATCGCGCCGCGGCGCGGCGATTGGAAAGATTTACGAAAGCCGAGACCACGAGGATGAGAGAGCCGAAGAGCGAAATGTACTCGGTCAGGCTGGTGCCGGCTCCCCAAACGGCCCACCCGAGCGCCCAGACGACCGGTATCGCGGTGGCAATCCCCGTGGCCAGATAGAGCAGGAGCAGCGCCATACAAGAACGATACTCTTTTAAGATCTCGAACGTACGACTACAAAATCGAATTTAAGAATGTGCATCGCGACGGCGGCCGCGCTCAGTGTTTGCCGGCTTTGTAGGGCAGCGCTTCCAACCGGACTTGTCCCGCGAGCGCGTCAAACTCGGGATCTTTGTGAACTGTTGCCCAGCAACGCGCGGATGATGTCGGCGGGAAGCGGGACGACGCAGATGCCCTTGGCGGTATCGATCCATTCCAGCGCGGTGCCGGCTTGTACGCCGTATCGCCGCCGCAGTTCGGCAGGCATGACCGTCTGACCGCGTCTGGTGACAGTGCTTTTCACGAGGGCTCCGTATGTAAGCGTGCAGAATTTGTCAGAAAAAAGCATTCAGCATTCACCCGATAGGATTTCGGCCGCACGGCGTTAGCATCTTCGCCGGCTCAATCGGGCTTCAAGGTAGATTCGCGAGATCCACCAGCACGCGTAGCGCGGCTATCCGCCAGTCTGTACCTTCCTTTTTCATCACAAACAGCATGGGAATGCGCCCCACCGGAATATTCGAGCCATACTGCACGCTCGCGGCATTCACCAAGGCGACGTCCGGAGTCACGAATCGGATGGAATGGATCGCAAGACGCGGGGTGGTCATTTCGGACGAGGGTTCGCGAGATAGTTGGAGCCACTGGCCGTTCAATTCTGTGAGTCGAGCAAGGTCGCTGTCGGCATCGGCAGTGAAGAGAGTTGAGATCTGTTTCTGAGCCGGAACGGGCTGGCGGTCACTGAGTAGACGAATGACGCGCTCGATGGCAGAGCGATCGGCGGTTTCATCGGCATGCGCCAGAGCGGCGATTATCAGGGAGATGCAAGCGATCAGTTTCATACTTACGGCAATGTCCTGAAAGAGCGTTTCCTTTCAGTCCATGGTTCGGCCTGCGCCGGATTGGCAAGAAGCAGCGCTCAGGTGTGGCGACGTGCGACCCAAAAACCGCAGGTTGCCGCACAAGGCGCGTGACCTTGCGCTACCGATCCCAATCGATGAATGAGTGGAGTGCTACTGGCCTTCGGTCGACGGCGGCACAATGCCTTTGATCCGCAAATATGTTACGAGGTTGCCGTAGTGCGATGTGTCGTGGAGGGTGTTGCCCCAGAGGATGTACAGGCGGGTGCGCTGGCTCTGGCCGATCTGGACCGTCTCGGCGGCTGTTGCGTCGGCGAGCGTGGCATACACGGCGTCACAGTAGGCAAAGGCATCCTGGAGTGCGGCCAGCAGGTCGGCCTTGGAGGTCTTGGTCTTCTCGACGTCGGCGGCTTTCTTCTCTCCCTTGGCCGTGCCACAGTACAAATATTGCTCCTCCGCCAGGTGGCCCAGAATTTGGCCGAAGGTGCGGACGCGTGGTGCGGGCTTGAAACTGTAATTCTCCTCGGGCATTTTCTCGGCGGACTTCAGAATGTTGCTTTTCACTTCGGTGTAGGCCTGGCGAACGTCGGCGCTGAACGGGTTTGCGTCCTGCCCATGCATGGCGCAGGCGGCGATGAACAAGACAGCGAGGGATTTCATGGACCGATGGTAAGACTTGAAGCCGGCTTTAAGTCAAGGGTGAATGACAGGAGTGCCTCTTCGCGCGCTCGGCAAGCCGCAGAACCAGGCTGAACACTCTGGCGGATTGCGCGCACCTGCTACAATCTCTGTTTCTCCACATGGCTGCCCGCGTTTCGCTTTTTGTCACCTGCATTGTCGATCAGCTGTTCCCGAAAGCCGGCATGGCTGTGGTTGAAGTGCTGGAGCGGCTGGGTTTTGCAGTCGACTTCCCGGAGCAGCAGACCTGCTGCGGGCAGCCGGCGTTCAACAGCGGCTATCGCGAGGAGGCGCGGCAGGTTGCGCGCCATTTTCTCGATACCTTTCGCGGCGCCGAGTACATCGTCGTCCCGTCGGGGTCGTGCACGTCGATGATCGCGCACCACTTTGAGGACATCTTCCAAGATGAGGCGGAATATCTGGAACAATCGAGGCGGCTCGGGCCCAAGGTGTTCGAATTCTCACGGTTTCTTTTGGAGGTCGCGCGGGTGGAAGACGTGGGCGCGCGGCTGGATGAAGTTGTGACCTATCACGATAGCTGCCATGCACTGCGCGAATTGAAGGTGAAGGACGGTCCACGCCGCCTGCTATCGCATGTGCGCGGCCTCGAGTTGCGCGAGATGGATGCGGCCGAGGAGTGCTGCGGATTCGGCGGCACGTTTTCCGTGAAGTTCGCCGAAGTCTCGGGCGGCATGGCGCGCAGCAAGATCGATTCGATTGTGCGCACGGGCGCGTCGGCGGTGGTTTCGGTCGATTCCAGCTGCCTGATGCAGCTTCAGGGTGCGCTTTCCCGCGCGGGACTGCCCATCCGAACTCTGCATCTGGCCGAAGTGCTGGCCAGCCGGTGACCCATGTCAGCCGTATTTGACGAGAAAATTCAGACCACGCTCGCCGATGGCAAGCTGCAACTGGCCATCTACACGGCCACCGGCCGCCTGATCGAGAAACGCCGCAAGGCCATTACGCCGGAAGGCTGCCCCGATTACCAGGATCTGCGCACGCATGCTAACGCAGTGAAGCGGCATACCATCGACCATCTCGACTATTACCTGGAAGAGTTTGCGCGCAACGTCGAAGCACATGGCGGAAGAGTCGTTTTCTGCAAAGACGGTCAGGACGTGGCGGACTTCGTGCTGCGGCTCGCTAAAGAGCGCGGCGCTCATTTGATCGTAAAGTCGAAATCCATGACCACCGAAGAGGTGGACCTGAACGAGCGGCTGGAGCACCACCATCTGGAAGCGGTTGAGACGGATCTGGGCGAATACATCATTCAACTGGCGCACGAGCGGCCGTACCACATCGTGGCGCCGGCGCTGCATAAGACGCGCGAGCAAGTGGCCGACCTGCTCACGGACCGGTTGGGCGTGGTGCGCGAGACCGTCATCGAAAAACAGACCATGATCGCCCGCGCCGTGCTGCGCGAGAAGTTTCTGTCGGCGGATATCGGCGTCAGCGGCGCGAATTTTCTGGTCGCGGACTCCGGGGCGGTGGTACTGGTCGAAAATGAGGGCAACGCCCGCCTCACTACATCCGCGCCGAAGATTCACATCGCCGTGGCGGGGATTGAAAAGATGATCCCGCGCGCACAGGATCTGGGCGTGTTCCTGAAACTGCTGGGCCGCAGCGCTACCGGCCAGCCGCTGACCGTCTACACGTCGTTTTTATCCGGACCGCGGCGCGGCGACGAGATCGACGGGCCGGACGAGTTTTACGTGGTGCTGTTGGATAACGGGCGCACCAAGGTGCTGGCCGACCGCGAGAAGCGCGAGTCGCTTTACTGCATCCGCTGCGGCGCGTGTCTGAATCACTGCCCGGTTTATCGCAAGATCGGCGGGCATAGCTTTCCCTGGGTGTATTCGGGGCCGATCGGCGCTATTTTGACGCCGCAATTCCTGGGCGTGAATCACGAGCCGGGACTGCCGTTCGCCTCGAGCCTGTGCGGCGCGTGCGCGGAAGTCTGCCCGGTGAAGATCGACATTCCGAAAATTCTGCTGGAGCTGCGTGCGGAAGTGAAGGAAGCCGAGCAGCGCCAGGGCGCCAACCGGCTTGAGCGAATGGCATTTCGCATCTGGGCGTGGGTGATGCGCCACCCGCGCGTTTACGAGCTGGCGGGCATGGCCGCGGCTTCGCTCGCGCCTGCGCCGGATGAAGGCAGGTGGGTGAGCAGGCTGTCGTCGGCGATTAAGCCCGCGCCGTTGCACGCATGGCTCAGTCAGAGAGATCTTCCGCCGTCGCCGCCCAAGAGTTTCCGGCAGATGTGGCGGGAACGCTGATGTCGCGCGAACATGTTCTGCACAAAGTGCGGACGGCGCTGGGTCGCAGCGCGGGACAGACGGTCGAAGATCCCCCGCCGGTTCGCTTGAGCATCGCTGAAGCCGGGATCGATGTGCGGATCGAGAGCTTCTGTACGCGTATCGAGGCGCTGGCGGGCAAGACGTATCGCGCGGGGTCGCCGGAAGATGCGCGCGATTATGTCGCGGGCGTGCTCAATGGCCGGAGCGCCGTGGCATCGAACGCGGCGATTCTACGGCGGTGCGGCATTACCGCGCTTGCCGGCGTCGAATCGGGCGTCACGGACCGCGCCAGGTTGCGCGCGCTCTGCTCTACTGTGGCGTGCGGCATCACTGGCGCCAACTACGCGCTCGCCGATACGGGCACGCTGGTGATGCTGGCGAGTGTGCAGGAGGCCCGCATGATTTCTTTGCTGCCGCCAATGCATATCGCCCTTGTGGATCGTGATCGCCTGCTGACGGGCCTGGATGAGCTGCTGACCATTCTGCCGCGTCCCGCCGAGCAAACCAGTTCCATGGTGCTGATCACCGGCCCAAGCCGCACCGCCGACATCGAGCAGATTTTAGTCCGCGGCGTGCACGGGCCGGGCGAGATTCACGTCGTGGTGGTTTGAATTTGTCTGACATTTTCTGCTAAAAATGTCGGACAGAATGGGCCAGAACAGGCACACGGCCAGTAGAATTTCGGTACGGTTGACGCCCGCCCTGGCTGGTAAGCTCCAAAGGCCTCACGGCAGACGACGGAGTCGGCGCCTGTGCGCGAAGCGGTCGAAAAATACTTCGAGTAGCGGATGCTCAAGATCTTCACCCTCGTCCGTCGCGATTTTACGACTTACCGGCTATCCCGGAACCGGCGGCTCCAGTGGATCCAGTAAGCAGTTGATCCAGTAAGCGACGCCTCAGGCGGCGCCCGCCAGTCCCAATTCCTTGGCCCGCGCCTGCATCGTCTGAATGCAGAACTCGATATGCCGGTCCAGATCTATGCCCATCTCCGCCGCGCCGTTCACGATGTCTTCCCGGCTCACGGAGCGCGCGAATGCCTTGTCCTTCATCTTTTTTCGCACCGATTTCGTATCTACTTCATGGACGCTGCGGCCGGGTTTGACCAAGGAGACGGCGGTGATGAAGCCCGCCAGCTCGTCGCAGGCGAACAAGGTTTTTTCGAGTGCGGACTGGCGCGGTACGCCACTATAGTTTGCGTGGGATAAAATTGCGCGCCGCACGTCTTCGGGGATCCCGCGCTCGGCCAGAATCGGCTCGCCTTTCATCGGGTGGTCGGGGGCATTGGGATGGATTTCGTAATCGAAGTCGTGCAGCAGCGCGGTAATCGACCACTTGTTTTCGTCCTCACCAAACTTCCGGGCATACGCCACCACGCAACTTTCCACCGAGAGTGCATGCTTGCGCAGGCTCTCGGATTTCGTGAACTCGTAGAGGATGGCAAGCGCCTGGTCTCGGGTGAGCATGGAAATTCTTACCGATTAGAGATTTACCACAAAGGCTGCACCATCGCCAAAGTGCGCCGGCGCCAGGAAATTCCAAAAGTGGAAGGCGAAGGCAAATTTAACAACTTGCACATTGTTCTGATGTTCCCATGACTTACCGTCGAAGGATAGCTTGATGTGGTACACTGACAGCGAGAAGTCGACTTGCAGGTTTCCAAAACCTGTAACGTCACGTCTACCGGTTGCGTCGGAGGTTAGTAGCGGTTAACGCGAACGCCTATGGATTTTTAATGCCCGAATTGTTACAGAACAACTCCTCTTCGACCGCAACGGAGGCAAACGGAGCGTCCCAATCGGTCGATTATGCGACCGATCATCTGGCCCGGCTGTACTCCCCGACGATCGAAGAACCCTGGTTTACCTCCCTCATCCGCAATGTTCGTGAGATGATCCATCCTCCGCAACTGCCGCCGCTGCAGGTGACTTCCAAGCCGGTGGCGGTCCGGGACATCTGGGGACTTTACGGCAAGGATAAGAAATCAAACGTTTTCTCGCTCGCTATCCACGGCACGGTAGTACTCCTCATGTTCACTGTCCTGTCAAGCAAGGCGGTACAGCAGAAGGCAAGGGAAGTAGTCTCGCTAACTTTTCCCGACATTGCCCCATATGTGCCCAAAATGGCAGAGCAGAAGCAGCAGATGCAGGGTGGCGGTGGTGGCGGCGATCGCTCGCCCACGCCGGCTAGCAAGGGCCGGTTGCCTAAGCCTTCGATGAAGCAGTTTACGCCGCCCATGGCGGTCGTGAATAACCCCAATCCCAAGCTGGTGATGGATCCCACAATCATCGCCCCGCCGGATACACCTCTGCCGAATGTGAATATGCCGGTTTGGGGCGATCCTCTGGCCAAACTGGGCCCCCCATCGAACGGAACGGGCTCAGGCGGCGGTATTGGTAGTGGGTCGGGTGGCGGCGTGGGGTCAGGTAAAGGTGGTGGATTCGGTCCGGGCGAGGGCGGCGGGGTCGGTGGCGGTGTATTCCGCGTGGGTGGCGGCGTTTCGGCGCCGGTCGTACTCTATAAGGTCGATCCGGAATACTCCGAGGAAGCCCGCAAGGCTAAGTACTCTGGAACCGTAGTTTTGCAACTGGTTGTGGACGCTTCTGGCAAGGCGCGCGACATCAAGGTCGTGCGCAGCCTGGGTCTCGGTCTGGACGAGAAAGCCATCGAAGCCGTCAATAAGTGGAAATTCCGGCCGGGCGTCAAGAACGGGCAGTCGGTGGCGGTGCAGGCCACCATCGAAGTGAATTTCAGATTGCTATAGCAGCGGCGGGACCCAGATGCCCGCCTTACTTCTTCTTTGCGGTAAACGTCCCTTTCGCAGCATCACCGAACTCGACATCGCCTTTCATTCGCGTCGCGCCCTCCAGCGTTCCTTTGTAACGTATTTTCCCATCGATATTGGAAACCCCGAAGGTGAATTCCACCTGGTCGCCCTTTACAGTGCCTGAGACCTGCGCCTTGCCGAACATTCCAGTGTAGGTGCCGGTCAGCTTTTCGCCATCCTGCTTGAATTCGAACGACGGGCTGCCGCTGCCCTGGGACGTTTCGACGGCGAATTCCCAGGCCCCCGAAATATCGGCGGCAAGCGCGGCGCACGAAAGCGCGGCCACGATCACGGCGGCATAAACGGTGCGGCGTAGCACAGTGTACAGTCTCCTTTATTTTGGCCCGCGAAGATAAGCGTCGTCCCCGCGAATCCAGTCCTCGCGAATGGGACAGAACAGGTCCGTGGCGACGGCGTCTTCGAGCGCCTCCACCAGGTGTGGCGCGTTTGCCGGAATGGTGACGGTTTGTCCGCCCGAAAGGATGCATTCTTCCCCGGCGATCACAAACCGCAGCTGGCCGCTCTCCACCATGCTGATCTGTTCGTTCACGTGGTGATGCAGTGGGACAATAGCGCCCTTGCGCAGCCGGAGACGCGCCACGGTCATGGTTTCCCCGTGGATCATCTGGCGGGAAATCGTGGGGTTCAGTTGGTCTTCCGGAACTTCTGTCCAGTTGTATAGCTTCACAGCGCCCGGTATTCTATCATGAGGGTCATGAAAGGCATCGTACTGGCCGGCGGCAGCGGGAGCAGACTGTACCCACTGACCAAGATCACCAACAAGCATCTGCTGCCGATCTACGATAAGCCGATGATTTATTACCCCATCCAGACGCTGGTGGATGCGGGCATCCGCGACATTCTCGTCGTCACGGGCGGCAAGAATGCCGGAGATTTTCTGCGGCTGCTGGCGAATGGAAAAAACTTCGGCCTGAAGCACATCGGCTACACGTACCAGGAAGGCGAGGGCGGCATTGCCGATGCACTGGCGCTGGCCGAGCACTTTGCCGATGGCGACAAGATTTGCGTGATCCTGGGGGACAACATCATTCAGGGGACGATTCGAGGCGCCGTGGACCAGTTCCGGAAGCAAGCATCGGGCGCGAGCATTCTGCTCAAGAAGGTGAAGGACGCGGAGCGTTTTGGCGTGGCCGAGATCGCCGAAAGCCGCATCGTGAACATCGAGGAGAAGCCCAAGCGGCCTAAGTCGGATTTTGCGGTGACCGGCATTTATCTCTACGACGCGACGGTTTTCGACAAGGTGAGGACGCTGGTGCCCTCGGGCCGTGGCGAGCTCGAAATCACCGACGTGAATAATGCTTATATCCGCGAAGGCACGATGACCTTCTCCTTTCTGGAGGGCTGGTGGACGGATGCGGGCACATTCGACTCTTTGCTGCGCGCCGGCCAGCTGGTCGCGCAGAGCCGCCAGCCGCAGCCTTCCGCCCGCGTGTTGGAAAAGGCCAACGCCTAGGCATGGCCGGCAAAGCGCCAGCAGTTTCGGAAACACGCCGAATCGCGCGCACGGCGCAGCTTGAGCTGGTGGCGCCGGAGTGTGAAAGAGGCATCGGCACAGTCATTTCGAAGCCGGAAGGCGCCGGGCTGATCGAGGGCGTGCGCATTGCGCCGGTCATATTATGGCCGGACGACCGCGGCTATTTCCTCGAAGTGCAGCGCTTCGGCCGAGGACTGGCGGCGGATTTTCCGGCGGCGACAACGCAAGTATCGGCGGCGGTGAACTATCCCGGCACGATCAAGGCATTTCATTATCACCTGCGTCAGACAGACTGCTGGACGCCGGTAGCGGGGCTGCTGCAGGTGGTTCTGGTGGATCTGCGAGCGGGCTCGGCTACGTTCGGCGCCCGGAATACGCTCTATACGGGCACGCTGCGGCCGTGGCAGATTTTGATTCCACCGGGCGTCGGGCATGGTTACAAGGTCATTGGAACCGACCCGGCGCTTTTGGTATACATGACCGACCGGTTTTACGATCCCGCCGACGAGGGCCGCATTCCACACAATGATCCGCACATCCAATACGACTGGGAGACGCAGCATAAGTAAGGCGCGGCAGCCATTGCGGACGGCGCACACCTCGGCGAGTGCGCGATGGACAGGCGTGAAAGCCCGCGCGGCTGACGCATGAAACTGCTGGTGACCGGCGGAGCGGGATTTATCGGCTCGGCGTTCATCCGCCTGATGCTGGGATCGGCGAATCCGCCACGGCTGGTCAATCTGGACAAACTCACCTATGCCGGCAATCTGGAAAACCTCGAGTGCGTCGCGCAACACCCGAACTATGGTTTTGTGCAAGGCGATATTTGCGACGCGGCTTTGTTGGACGCGCTGATTGTCGAAGAGAAGCCCGAGGCCATCGTTCATTTCGCCGCCGAATCGCATGTAGACCGCAGCATCTTTTCTCCCGGACCGGTGTTTGAAACCAACTTGCGCGGGACCTTCACACTGCTCGAGGCCGCGCGCAAGCATCACATCGGGCGATTCATTCACATCTCTACCGATGAGGTTTACGGCAGCCTGGAAGCGCCTGAGGAAGCTGGCGAAGCGTTCCCGCTCAACCCCAGCAGCCCGTACTCGGCATCGAAAGCCGCCTCAGACCTGCTGGCGCGGTCGTACTTCACTACCTACCGCGTGCCCGTGGTCATAACACGCGCCTCCAACAACTACGGACCATACCAGTTCCCCGAGAAGCTGCTGCCGCTCATGATTTCGAATGCGCTCGAGGGCCGGCCATTGCCCGTATACGGCGACGGCCTGCAAGTGCGCGACTGGCTGCATGTGGACGATCACTGCCGGGCTATCCGCGCTGTGTTGGAGGCGGGCCGCGAAGGTGAGATCTATAACATCGGCGGCAGCTGCGCATTGTCCAATCTCGAAGTGGTGTATAAAATCCTAGCGGCCACGGGTGCATCCGAATCGCTCATCAAGTATGTGGAGAACCGGCCGGGACACGACCGCCGCTACGCGCTCTCGAGCGGCAAGATCATGCGCGAAACCGGCTGGGCCGCGCAGATCGAATTCGACGAAGGCCTCGCGCGCACCATCGACTGGTACCGGCAAAACGCCGCGTGGGTCGAGCGCGTGAAATCCGGCGAATACCGGAACTACTACGCCCGCAATTATGGCGAACGCGAGAGCGAACTGCGCAAGACCTGCGGCGCGCGCCAAGGCGTGAAGCCCTGAGCCATGCGCGTGGCCCTGGACGCCACCGCGCTGGCGCTTACAGCCGGGGGCTTGGCGCGGTACACCGCCGAGTTAAGCCGCGCTCTGGCCGATTGCTATCCCGAGGATGATTTCGTGCTGCTCAGCGATCAGGAATTTGCTATGCCGGCGCCATGGCGAAGGAACTTGCGCGCCGGCGGCCGCCCACGGAACGTGCGCGAACGCCGGTGGTGGCTGTGGGGTTTGCAGCGCGCGATGCAACGCGAGCAATCACAGTTGTTTCATGGCATGAATTTCGAAGTTCCATACATTCCGATCAAGCCGAGCGTGGTTACGGTGCACGATCTGTCTCCGTGGATGAATCCCGATTGGCACCGCGCGGCTGACAGGGTGCGCCGTCGGACGCCGCCGCTGCTGGGCCTGCGGATCGCGACCATGATTATCACGCCGACCCAGGCAGTTCGCGCTCAGGTTATCGGGCGCTTCCGCGTTTCGGCATCGTGCGTCGTGGCGGTGCCGCATGGGGCTTCGGATGTTTTCCGTCCGGTTGCCACGCGGGTTACATCGCCTGCGCCATATTTTCTATATGTGGGAACGCTCGAACCGCGCAAGAATCTCGCAGCCTTGATCGAAGCGTGGCGTGAGGTGCGCCAGCGAAATGGCGTGGATCTTGTGCTGGCCGGCCGGAAACGGGTGGATTTCACTGAATTGCCCGCCGAGCCCGGGCTTCGGTTGACCGGCGAAGTCAGCGATGACGCTCTGGCTCAGCTTTATTCGGGCGCGCTGGCACTGGTTTATCCTTCCCATTACGAAGGTTTCGGCCTGCCTGTGCTAGAGGCCATGCAGTGCGGGGCGTGCGTGCTCATTTCAAAAGATACGGCGCTTCGTGAAGTGGCGGGAGAGGCAGGAGTGAGCCTGGATGGCACGCGAGCCTGGGTGGAAGCCATGTGCGCCGCCGCTGGCAATCCGGAATGGCGCAACCAGCAGCGCTCCAAATCGGTCGCCCGCGCTCGAGAGTTTTCTTGGGAGCGGACAGCGCAGCTTACCTACGATGTCTACCAGGAAGCGCTGAAGCGGTTTTGATATGGCGGCAAGGCGCGCGCTTTTCCTGGTTCCTGAAGCCCCGTACCCGATGCATGGCGGCGGCGCGCTGCGTTCGGCATCGCTGCTCGAATACCTGGCACGCCGCTACGACGTGGACGTCATCGTTTTTCGTGAGCCCGGCGCACCCGAACCGGCGGCCCTGTTTCCGGCGGGGGTGGCATGCGAGATTCACGTGCTTGAACTGCCGCACCACCGTAAGGACGCTGTTTCCCGCGCGGCGCGCAATGCGGGACGGCTGCTGCGCGGCGTACCCCCGCTCATTGATCGGTTTACAGGCTTTGCGGCGGAGATCACCGGTTTTGTGCGCGGGCGAGAGTATGAAGTTGCGGTTGTGGAGCATTTCTGGTGCGCGCCATATCATGCCCAGCTCGCGCCTGTGAGCCGGAAGACGGTGCTGGATCTCCACAACATCGAATCAGTGCTGCACGCGCGTTGCGCGCGAGTCGAGAGCGGCCCGGAGGCCATGGCGCACAGCGTCTTTCACGAAGCCGCGCGCGGGCTAGAAGCGCAGTGGCTGCCGCGCTACGACTGCCTGCTGACGCCATCGGAAGAGGACGCGCAGACCGCCCGGAGCCTTTCGCCGAGCTCGAACATCACCGTGTACCCGAATGCCATTCCGCTGGTTGCCCGGCCGGATGCGCGGGAGCGCGAAATGATCGCCTTTTCCGGCAACCTGGCGTACCATCCGAACGTTTCGGCGGTGCGCTTTTTCCACGCCGAGATTTGGCCGCTGCTGCGGGATCGCTGGCCGGGGCTCGCGTGGCGGCTGATCGGAAAGAATTCCCATACGGTCGAGGGACTGATCAACGGCGATTCACGCATCGAGGTCTCGGGAACAGTGGATGACGCGATTAGAGAGCTGGCGGCGGCCAAAGTCGTAGTAGTTCCATTGCTCGCGGGCAGCGGCACGCGGTTCAAAGTGATTGAAGCTTGGGCGGCTGGGCGCGCCGTGGTCTCGACCAGTATTGGCGCTGAGGGGTTGCCGGCCCGGCATGGAGACAACCTGCTGATTGCCGACGATCAAAGGAGTTTTGCCGATGCGGTGTCGCGGTTGCTGACTTCTCCTGATATCCGCGCAGATCTCGGTGTAACGGGCCGGGCATTATTTGAGTCAGAGTTTACATGGGAAAGTGCCTGGACGAAGATAGATTTGTGAGAAACTGGCAGGTGCAAGACCTCCTAAGCCCGCTATACTGGTAAGGTCGAATGCGTTTCGCTGTTGACGCCCATGCGATCGGTCGTCATCTCACCGGAAATGAAGTCTACGTTCGAAGTCTTTTGAACGGCTTCGCTGGTCTCGACCGGGAATCGGAATTCATCACGTATCTCTCGATGGATGATGCCGAATCCTGGGTGCCAGCTCGTTTTCCGGTGCGCCGTATCGCGGGCAATCCATTCATCCGTCTGGGATGCGACTTCGCCCTGAAGCTGCGGCGCGATCGCCCGGAGCTTTTGCACGTGCAATACACAGCGCCGCTGGCGTGTCCCGTGCCGGTGGTGGTGAGTGTGCACGATGTCAGCTTTCTGGAGCATCCGGATTATTTTCCGTTCTACCGGTCGCTACAGCTGCGGTTGACCGTGCGGCGGACCATTCGCCGGGCGGCATGCATCCTGACGGGCAGCGAGTTTTCCCGCGACTCGATCGCGCGGGCCTATAATCTGGACCCCGAGCGTATCGCCGTGGTGCATAACGCCGCCGCCGACTGTTTCCATCAAGTGCGGCCGGAAGCCGCCCAGGCGCTGGTACGCGATCGGTTCCAAATGACCGCACCGTTTATTCTCTCGGTAGGCGATCTGCAACCGCGCAAAAATCACGTGGGATTGATTGAAGCTTTTGCCGGCCTGATTCAAGCCCATCCGGAATTGCCGCATGAGCTGGTCCTGGCCGGGAAGGAGACCTGGTTCGTTCGTCACGTGCGCGACGCCGCCCGGAATTCAGGAGTGGCGGATCGAATCCGGTTTCTGGGTTTCGTCTCCGATAACGATTTGCTGCATCTCTACAACGCCTGTGAATTGTTTTGTTTCCCGTCGTTTTACGAAGGCTTTGGGCTTCCGGTGCTGGAAGCCATGGCGTGTGGGGCGGCGGTGGCGTGCTCCAATACGTCGGCCATTCCGGAAGTGGCGGATGGCGCAGCGCTTCTTTTCAATCCTTACAACGCAGACGAAATCACGCGCGCCATGCTGGATCTGATTCAGCTTCCCGAGCTGCGTGCGCGCATGAGCCGCCTGGGATCGCAGCGGGCCACACACTTTAGCTGGCAGAAGACGGCACGCGAAACGCTGGGGGTCTACTATAGCGTGCTTGATCAGCGCCACACGGCGCGAAGCAGGGCGGTACCGGCGTCTCTTAGCCAGCGATGACTGTTCATACCGAGCCATGATCCGCTGGTGAGGGCGCGGAGCAAATGTTTACGGATTCCATCTATATTTTGTTGATCCTGGGCGCCGGACTTGCCGTACCTGCCGCGGGGCCGGCCACTGCACCGGCTCATGGCCCCGCCGCTGCCACGGCTCCGAGCCTGACTGGTTTCCCGTTTACTAATGAGACGCTGCGCTACGCTGTGAGCTGGCCAACGGGCATGAGCCTGGGGGAAGCGCACATGGGCGCGGCGCGCAGTAAGGCTGCCAATGGCGCCGGCGAGCGGTGGACGTTCGAGTTCGCGCTGGACGCGCCGGTGCCCGGGTTCGCCGTGGAGGACCGCTATCACGCGTCCGCTTCGCTGGATCTGTGCTCGGCGACGTTCGAGAAAGAGACCGCGCACGGCTCGCACAAAACGCACGAGCGCATTGAATTCGACGACCGTGCCGGTGTCGCGCGGCGCGAGACCTTAGGGGCGGGCAAATCGGAAGTGCCGATATCGCAATGCGGGCGAGACGCGCTGACATTCCTCTATTTTGCGCGGCGGGAACTGGGACAAGGGCGCGTACCTCCGCAAGAGGACGTGATACTGGGAGCCAAGTACAACGCGAGGCTGGAATATACGGGAGAGCAAACCATCAAAGTGGGCGGCAAGCCGGCAGTCACCGATCGCGTGATCGCCACGCTGCGAGGCCCAGCCTCGGAGATCAGCTTCGAGATGTTCTTCGCGCGCGACCCGGCGCGTACACCGCTGCTGATCCGCGTTCCGCTCAGTCTGGGCGTTTTTTCGATGGAGCTGTCGCACTGACGGGCAACATGCGGGTGGCGTTATTTTCCCCTCTGCCGCCCTCGCGCAGCGGAATCGCGGATTACTCGCAAGCCTTGCTGGAGCCTTTGGGGCGGCTGATCAGAGTCGAAGCCTTCCCGGATGGCGGGCGCCAGTACAATCCGCGGAATTTCGACCTGGCGCTTTACCAGATTGGCAATAATCCCCACCACGATTTCGTTTACGAAGCGGTGTTGCGAAATCCGGGTGTGGTGGTGATGCATGAGGCTAACTTGCATCACCTGATCGCGGAACTCACTATCCAGCGCGGGGATTGGGACGCCTATTTGCGCGAGGCCGAATACAACGGTGGCACCGCTGCGCTGGAACATGCGCAACGCGCCAGGGCGCTCGAAACCGGCCCCGACTACGAAGGCGTGGCCATGACGCGGCGGCTGCTTGAATCGGCCAAGGCGCTCATCGTGCATAGCGAATTCATGTTGCGCGAGATGCGCCGGCAAGGCTTCGCCGGGCCCATTGCGCGCATCCCGCATGGCGCCTGGATTCCGCAGGTGGATCGCTTCTCGTATCGTGACCGCCTGGGAGCGCAACCGGACACGCCACTCATCGGCATCTTCGGCCACCTGAAACCTTACAAGCGGATCGCCGAATCGCTGCGGGCTTTCCGGCGCCTACTACGCGTGGAGCCGCGCGCCAAAATGATCCTGGTGGGCGAAAAACATCCGGATTTCCAGGTGGATTCGCTGATCCGCTCGCTCGACCTCTGGGGAGCCGTGCGCGTCGTGGGCTTCACTCCCATCGAGGATTTCGCGGGTTACATCGCGGCCAGCGATATCGTACTGAACCTGCGGTACCCGACGGTCGGCGAGACATCGGGTAGTTTGCTGCGCGCGTTGGGACTAGGGCGGGCGGTAGTGGTGTCCGATGTCGGCGCCTTTGCGGAATTGCCGGATGAGATCTGCCTCAAGGTGCCCGTGGGCGCCGGCGAAGAAGATCTGATCTTCGAGTACATGAATCTGCTGGTGTCGCGGCCGGATGTGGCGCGATCGCTCGGTGCCCGGGCACACGCGTATGTGGAACGTGAGTGCAACTGGGAAGCGGTGGCACATCGCTATGCGTCGTTCCTGTGCGCGGTGAAAGAGGGGCGCGAGTGGGTGCCGTCTGAAAGCGCCATGCCGCCGGGCGTGTTGCCGGAATCCGTGCCCGTGGCGCCTGAATACATCGCGGGCTGGGCTACCGAGCCGCCAGCGCAAGAGTATGTGCGGGTGCACCGGACGCGCCTCGCGCGCACGCTCGAACTCACGCCGCCCGGCGGGCCCGACGACCGCGTTCTCGAAATGGGCGTCTACCTGCAGATCACGCCCGCGCTGCGCACAAAGCTCGGCTATGGAACGGTGCGGGGCTGCTATTACGGGACCGCCGGAGAGATTGCCAGGCGCGAAGTAGTGTCGGCGGAGGGCGAGCGGTTCGCGTGTGATGTCGATTTGTTCAACGCGGAAAAAGATCCGTTTCCATACGCCGACGAGTATTTCTCAACCGTGTTGTGCTGCGAGCTTATCGAGCACCTGTTCCAAGATCCCATGCATCTGATGTCGGAGGTGAACCGCATTCTCAAACCGGGCGGCCACCTGGTTTTGACCACGCCGAACCTGGCGGCGCTGCGCGGTATCTCGGCGATTCTGCAAGGCTTTCATCCGGGATTTTTTCACGCATACGTGCGGCCGGCGGCCTCGGGCGAAACCGACGCGCGACATAACCGCGAGTACACGCCGCGCGAGATTCAAAAGCTGCTGGAGAATGCCGGATTCTCCATCGTGCGCCTGGAAACCGGCCCGTTTCGCGACGAGCCGGCGCCCGAGTATGCCTGGGTCATCCATCTGCTCGAGCGCTACAGTCTCGACACTACGCTGCGCGGCGAAGGCATCTTCGCCGTGGGCCGGAAGACCGGACCGATAGTCGATCGTTATCCCACGTGGCTCTATACTTGACGCTGTGGGCATGACCGCCCGATTCAACAACGCGCAGGTCCGGGCCAATCCCGACCGTTCCATCACGGCAAGCTTCGAGATCCGCAATCTCACTTGCAATTCCTGGCAGCCTGCGGCGGGCTTCGCCATGGGATACCAGATCTTCGATCCGGCTACCGACACTCTGGTGGTAGATGGGCCGCGGACGCCGCCCGGGGCGGACATCGCGCCCGGAGAAACGCGCCGGTTCGAGATGCGCTGCGAGCTTCCCGCCGAGCCGGGCCGCTATCGCGTCTTCGTGTCGGGCATGCAGGAACACAGCCACTGGCAGTATGAACGCGGCGCGGAATTTCTGTTGATCGATGGCGCCGTGGAAGAGGGGCGGGCTTCGGTCGACCGGTTCCGCGTTGCGACCGAACGCTCGGTGCGCCGTGAGAGAGCTCTACGCTCGCTGCAGCGCGCGTTCACGCTGCCCGTCGAGACCATCGCGCGCAACCGCAGTCTGATCCGCACCATGGTGAGGCGCGACATCCTTGGGCGGTATCGCGGATCGTTCGGCGGCGCATTCTGGACCGTTCTCAATCCTCTGATCCTGATGCTGACGTACTTTTTCGTCTTCGGCGTGGTATTGCGAACTCGCTTTCCGAACGACCCCAGCCGCTCAGGTTTCGCGCTCTATTTTCTGGCCGGCATGCTGCCGTGGCTGGCGCTGAGCGAAGCCTCGGGGCGCGCGCCGACAGTGATGCTCGAGCACCGCAATTTCGTCAAGAAACTTGTGTTCCCGGTGGAAACGCTGCCGGTGAATCTGGTGATTTCCGGATTAGTCAGCGAGATTTTCGGCGTACTGCTGTTCCTGGGAGGCTCGTACCTGGCGCGCGGCTACATTCCGGCCTCCATCGTATGGCTTCCGCTGCTGGTTGTCCCGCAGGTTCTGCTGACGGCGGGGCTGTGCTGGTTTCTGGCCGCGCTCGGCGTCTTCGTGCGCGACCTGGCGCAGGTAAATGGGTTCCTGCTGACGCTGTGGTTCTTCCTGACACCGATTTGTTATCCCGAGACTTCCCTGCCCGCTCCGGCGATGCGGATTTTGTCAAAGAACCCGATGTTCGTACTGGTGCGCGCATACCGCGCCGCGTTACTCGATGGCCACGCGCCGGACCCGCACTCGCTTTGGAAATTGTGCGCGGTGTCGGCGGCCATTTTCGTGCTGGGCTACGCGTGGTTTTATAAGCTACGGAAGTCGTTCGCGGATATCATTTGACTTGCTGACGTACATTGCCATTGCCGAACTCGGCCTCTGCTTCATCCTCTGGGTGCTGGTGTTCGTCATCCGTCACTGGCAGGGCGGAGGTGGGAAAGCCGTCGTCACCGCTCCGGCCGCCCGGCTAGGCATCTTCCTCCAAGGAACCGCGTACGCAGTGTTGTGGAGCTTCTCTCCGATCTCACTAGGCCGGAGCGAATGGTGGCCCATTGGGTTCACGATTGCCTCAATGGTGCTCGGTCCGGCATCGGTGGCTTTGGCGTGGTCTGCTGTCCGGCACTTGGGCAAGCAATGGCGTATCCAGGCGGCGCTCAGCGCAGATCACGAACTGGTACGCACCGGCCCATACCGGCTGGTGCGCCATCCGGTTTACGCTTCGATGCTGGGCATGCTCCTGGCCACCGGCTTCGCCTGGTCGTGGTGGCCGCAACTCCTCGTCGCGCTGGCGATTTTCATCGCCGGGACCGAGATTCGCGTGCGCGCCGAGGACGGACTGCTGGCCGGGCGCTTCAGCGAAACCTTCGAGGCGTACCGTTCACACGTGCGCGCCTATGTCCCGTACCTGCGCTGACCGCGGGGCGAAGGATCTACTTGATGAGGTCGGGCACCGCCGCCAGCGCCACGTCCACGCGATCCATCAGGGGCTCCTCGAGTACGCGCGGGGCTTACGTCCCGCTCTTGCGCTGCTTACGCGGGGAGGGCTCTACGTGCAC
>DATLVQ010000192.1:0-5798 GCA_035577325.1 Bryobacteraceae bacterium
GCTCGAAGAAATGGAGCGAAAGCGGGCTACGAATTCATGACTATCGGCCGTCTTTTTCTCGGAACGGGCTGGAAGATGAACAAGACGGTGCGTGAGGCCGTGGATTATACATATCGTCTGATGGCTCATCTCGATTCGATCCCTGGCCAGGATCGGTTTCAGTTGTTTGTGCTTCCCCCATTCACCGCCATCGAGGCCGTCAAGCGCGTCGCTGGCGGGAGATTCTGGGTAGGTGCGCAAAACATGCACTGGGCAAAACAAGGGGCTTTCACCGGAGAAATCTCGGCGCCCATGCTGAGCGAGCTGGGAGTGGACCTGGTTGAACTGGGACACGCGGAACGGCGCATGTACTTCAACGAGACCGACGAAGCCATCCACCGGAAGGTCGAAACCGCGTTGGAATTCAACATCCGTCCCCTGGTGTGCGTCGGAGAACAGCGGGAAGAGCGCGACCGCGGTGCAGGCCGTGACGTCGTCGAGCAGCAGGTTCGACGGGCGTTCCAGGGCAGCCCGGCTCCCAGCCAACTGATGGTGGCGTATGAGCCGGTCTGGGCGATTGGCGAGCGGGGGATCACCGCGACGGCAGACGACCTTCGCGTGATGCAAGAGCACATCCGGGACATTTTGGCGGAACTGTTCAGCGCTTCCGCGGCATCGATCCCAGTACTCTACGGTGGTACGGTGAACGAAATGAATGCGGTCAGCTTGTTGTTAAAGGGTGGCGTGGACGGTCTATTTGTCGGCCGCTCCGCTTGGCAGGCCGACGGTTTCGCCGGTATCATCCGCGCTTGCGTGAATGCCAAAATCTCATCCACGACTGGAGTCAGTTCATCTTGAAAAAGCTGATCAATGATCCTCGAAAAGTGGCGGGGGAAGCGCTCGAGGGGCTGGCCCTGGCCTATTCGCAGTATCTGCGGCTCGTTGCCGGTGTCCAAGCCGTGGTGCGGAAGGACGCGCCGGTCACCGGCAAAGTGGGAGTTCTCAGCGGGGGAGGGAGTGGCCACGAGCCCATGTTCGCCGGATTCGTCGGCGCGGGAATGGCCGATGGTAGCGTGGCCGGGAACATCTTTGCCTCGCCTCCTCCGCAACCGATCGTTGCCGCTGCACGAGCCGTTCAAGGTGGTGCCGGCGTACTCTTTCTCTACGGGAACTACTCGGGCGATGTTCTGAACTTTGACATGGCTGCCGAAATGCTTGAAGAGGAAGGCATCCATATTTCGACCGTTCGCATTACCGACGATGTAGCGTCCGCCCCGCCCGAACGGTACCAAGAGCGGCGTGGCATAGCAGGCGATTTCTTCGTCATCAAAGTCGCCGGTGCGTGCGCCGAGCAGCGTGCAACGCTCGCGGAAGTCACGGCCGCTGCCGAAGAAGCCAATCGCAATACTCGCAGCATGGGCGTAGCCCTGTCATCGTGCATCATTCCCGCATCCGGCAAACCGATTTTCGATCTCGCGGAGGGCGATATGGAAGTCGGCATGGGGCTGCATGGCGAGCCGGGCGTCGAGCGCGCACGCCTCAAAAGCGCAAACCAAGTGGCCGAGGAGCTAGTCACCCGGATACTGGAAGATATGCCGGAGCTGGCAAACAGCGACGCAGCCATTCTGGTTAACGGCCTGGGTGCAACACCGTTGGCCGAGTTGTTCATTGTTTTTCGAGCCGCCCATGCCTTGCTGATCCGCCACGGCATTGCAATTCGGCATTCTTATGTAGGCAATTACGCGACTTCCCTGGAAATGGCGGGGTGTTCGATCTCTCTGCTGCGACTGAACGAACGGCTGAAACATTGGATCGCCGCCCCTGTACAAACCCCGGCACTGATTCAAATCTGAATGGCCATCAGCGTAATTGACCAGCGTTGTCTTTCGGGGATGCTAATTTTTGTGGCCGATGAAATCGCCCGTCGCGAAGCCGATCTGAACGCCCTCGACGCCGCAGTTGGCGATGGCGATCACGGCATTACGATGCGGATCGGGTTCGAGGCCATCCGTGAGCGGTTAGGTCAGCTCGATCCCGCAACCCCAATTGACGGGATCTTGCGGGAATCCGGCACCGCGTTCCTGGGTGCGACCGGGGGAGCCATTGGCGTGGTGATGGGTAAGATGCTGATGGCTGGCGGCAAGGCGCTTCAGGGCATGCAAGAGATCCGAGCGCAGGAGTTCCAGCAGTTGCTCACCGCCATGGAGTCTTCCGTGGCCGCAACCGGCAAAGTCAAGCCGGGGGATCGAACCATCCTGGACGCCATTCACGCGGCCGCCGTGGCCGCAACGGCTCCGGGCTGGGCATCGAAGGACCTGAACACAATTGTGGATCTCGCGGCATCAGCGGCGCAGGGAGCGGCGCGGACCACAGCGGACATGTTGTGTCGCGTTGGGAGAGCCAGCCGCTTGGGCAACAGGGTTCTCGGGCATCCTGACCCCGGCGCCATATCGTTCGGCATCATCCTGAGGGCGATGCACCATTGGATTACGATATCCGCCCCGGGCTCGCATTCTTGATCAGTGAACGGCTGCCCCTGCGTGCGCGGCGCTGTCCGATAGGTACAACACGGCATCTCCGCCGAAGGGTGGACTGAACGTTTCGGAAGATGATCCAGCGCGAACCGGTTCTCCGGTAGTCGCGGCGCCGGTGGACGGGTTGAACCACTCTACTGACAATGTCCTTGATCCAGGCATCGCCGAGAGATTCACGGTGAATGGGCCGCCTGCAGGGGCGTAAACCAGATACTCAGCCCCAATTGGCGGGGTCTGGGCAAGACAGTATCCCGTCGAACAGAGAGAAGGGTGTGGCGTGATCCTGGCAAGATTCAGCTTGCGGGAATATTTCAAAATGAACCCGAGATTGTCCCGGAAGTTGTCGTAACGCTTGTCCGGTTCACTGCAGATAGTGTTGGTTGGGGAGACACACAGGTTGCGCTTCTCGCGCGGGTAATAGACCACGTAAGGGTCCATGAACAGCACCTGGTTGCCGTTCATGAAGTTCTCCCATGCGAAATTGCGATTCACTTGCGGCGTGTCCTTCCACATCTCCCAGTAAGAATGGTCGCTGTCATTGACGTTCACTTTGCAGGCCGGCTGGCCATTTCCGCAGGATGTCGCCGGCGAAAACCGGGCCTGCGGCGCCACCCAGTCGGCATCGGAGTTGTAGAGAATGCTGTCCGGCCCGCCGATGAGCGCGGCATACCCGATCGGGTGATGATGCGGTTTCTTGGATTCATAAGCGCGAATGTGTGAAATCTGGTGAGCGTTCCACCAGGTGGAATTACTGGGAGCTTCCTCGGAAACGATCCAAAGCACATTCGGCAAATCGTTTAAAACATCGATTACCTTTTCCACATAAACGTCCTGAAACCTGGTAATTGCATTGGGGGCAGTCATGGTGATCGACCCGGTCCCTTTTTTCCCGCCCGTGTAACCATCGTCAACGCCGTTGATATTGTTGGCATTCGTGAAAGGGTAGCCGTCGCTCGAGCAACGAAAAATGTTGAGCCACTCACCCGTGAACAAATAGACGCCTGCGTAGATGCCGGCGTCGTTGAGCATCTTCGTCCGTGTCCGCAGACGGTCGAAAAAGTCTGGGTTGAACTTCGTGAGATCGAATTTCAAACCACCGTCGGTGGCGTTTCCCGGACCCGTTCTTAGCCACGGCAGCGGCCCGGCGATCAGATCCGGCGGGGCTGTCGCAGTACCTGGAAAGCCGCAGAATTTCGGCGTTTCCGTGGTCCAAAGCAACGTAAAATTGTGTCCGTGTCGGCCGAGAAACTTGATGAAAGCGCTGAAATCCAAGGCCTGCAGCGACCCGTTGCTGCCCCAATCCTGAAGAGTGTTCCATGTCTGCGATCCATTCAGGATGAGAACACCGCCGTTAGCATCCTTGAAATAGTTGGGATTACCGGAAGCCACAAGCGGTCCCGCGATCGGGGCGGCGGAGGCCAACCGTGCCCAGAGTAATATCGACAAGACTGCGGGCTTCCTCACAAAGCGGCCAAAAACCGGAGTTCTGTGTCGCGCGAATTGCGGGCCAACATACATGCGGTGATCCCCCTCCAAGACTATACCCGCTTAACGACTAGTCTGGCTCCCCAGCTCAACAATGAAGCTAGTGGGGAGTGAGTTCTCGAGCCATCGCGGACTTACAACAGAAATTTGTGGTTTCTTGATAGATATTTGCATCGTACCTACGCTACAAAAGTGCGGAGCTCGATGAATTACGCGGCGCTATTGAACGACTGCGCACTGCACGGCGGCAGCGTCCGGAGGAACCTGAATGTCTGACGCGAACAAGCTCACGAAAGCGGATATCGAAACACCTGCTCTCCTGGTGGATCTCGATGTCATGGAGCGAAACCTGGATACTATGACCCGGTTTTTCTGCAACCGGCCGGCCAAACTGCGCCCCCATTTCAAGAATCACCGTGTCCTCGAACTGGCGGCACGCCAAATGGAACGCGGCGCAATCGGGATCACCTGCGCCAGGCTCTGGCAGGCGGAGAGGCTGGCGAGTTTCGGAATTCGCGACATCTTGATTGCCAACGAAATCGCCGGGGAATCGCCGATCGATCGTTTTGTCGAGCTGTCGCGCGAAGTTCCCGTGTTGGTGGCCGTCGATCATCCGAAAGTGGTCGCCGATATGGCCCGCCTCGCGCGTAATCGTAAGACTGAGGTCAATGTTCTGGTGGATGTGGACCTGGGGCTCAAGCGCTGTGGAACGGCGCCCGGAGAGCCGGCTGCCGCGCTGGCAAGAACAGTGGTCGAGTCCGGCCTGAAATTCCGGGGTCTGATGGGATACGAAGGGCACCTGCAGCCTTTGCTGCCCGGCCCCGATAAGGAGCGCGCCGTCACTGACGCGATGGATGCTCTTGCGCGCACAAGGACGCTGATCGAGTTGGCCGGCATTCCGGTCGGCATCGTCAGTTGCGGAGGCACTGGAGACTATTCGATCGCGGGCGCATACGCCGGCGTAACCGAGAATCAGGCCGGTTCCTATCTGCTGATGGATACGTGGTACGCTCCTTTCGCCCCGGACTTCAAAGTCGCGCTCAGTGTCCTGTCGACGGTAATCAGCAAAACGGACAGCGAGCGGCTGGTTGTGGACGCAGGCTGCAAAGTGATCAGCGGCGAGCGCGGACTGCCCTCGGTCAAGGAGATAACGGGGCTGAAACTCAAGGCATTGCATGCGGAGCACGCGCCCATTGCGATCGAGGATCCGGCTGTTGACATCGATGTGGGCGATAAGATCGAGATCACCGTCCAGTATCATGACGGCACCATCAACCTCCACAGGCGAATGTACGGTGTTCGCAGCGGCGAAGTCGAGCGTATCTTTACCATCGAACAATGAATGAGGAAAGCATGCGATTGAAGAATAAGATCGCCATTGTCACCGGAGCCGGCGCCGGCATCGGCCGGGGCATTGCCGAGCGGTTCTCACGAGAAGGAGCCTCCGTCGTGATCGCCGAGATCGACGCCGCCACCGGGGATGCCGCGGCGCAATCCATCCTGGATTCCGGAGGCGATGCGGTTTTTGTGCGGACCGATGTGTCCGATGAAGCCCAAGTGAAAACGATGGTGCAAAGCGCGCTCGATCGATACGGCAAAATCGATGTCTTGTGCAACAATGCAGCCGTTTTGCTTGTCCAACAGGAAGCTCGTGCCCATGAACTCACCAATGACACCTGGGACCGCACCATGGCCGTGAACCTTCGTGGATACTGGCTATGCTCGAAATACGTCATCCCCGCCATGCTTCGCCAGGGTGGCGGGTCGATTATTCACGTGGCTTCGCCCACAGGTCTTTTC
>DATLVQ010000193.1:0-2324 GCA_035577325.1 Bryobacteraceae bacterium
TGCCCGTGCAGAGGCTTCCCAATGGAACCGCTGCGCGCGTTGAATGGATGATTGAGGGCGACCACCGGGCTGGTTTCGGTGAGCCCGTAGCCCTGCACTACCAGAAATCCGAGCCGCGTCCAGAACGCCTCGATCGCCGCGTTCACTTCCGCGCCGCCGACCACCAGTGCCCAGAACTTGAAACCCAGGCCGGCATGCACTTTGCGGTACCGCCACCAGCGCTCCAAAATTCCAGGAACGCCTTTACGTTTGGCGGGAATATTTCGCGGCCGGAACTTTCGCTCGACTTCATGCTCCAGGTTCATCAGCAGTTTGGGCACTGAAACCAGCACCGAGACGTGCTCGCGCCGGATGGCGCCCAGGATCGCCCCCGCGTGCATTTCTCGCATGAAAACCGCCGCGCCGCCGAGCAGTGGCGGGATGAAAATGCCGAGCGACTGTCCGAATAGGTGGCTCAGGGGCAGCATGTCGAGAATTCGCACCGGCTGAAACGGTCGCGCCCATTTCTCGTACTTGCGCATCTCTGTCTGGATGGGCGTAAGGTTGGCGCAAATGTTTTTGTGCCGGTGCACCACACCCATGGGCTCACCCGTAGTTCCGGACGTGTACACAATTTCCACCACGTCGTCGGGCTCGATCCGCGAGGGCGCAAAGTCTTCATCGATTGGGAGTCCGCTCAGCTCCGCCATGGAAAACCGCGATGCTTGCAACCCTCCGCTATGAACGGCATCACCCGTCACGATCAATCGCGCCTGCACTTCAGCGTGAATGCGGTGGACCAGATCGACGGAGGAGCGGTAATCCACGGGCACAACGTGCACGCCCCTTGCCATGCACGCCCAAAAAATGCTCACCCACTCCGGCCGGTTCTCGCCCCAGACAAGCACGCGATCGCCCTTCTGCAGCCCCACGCGATCGAGATAAGCAACGAACCCTCCGATCTGTCCGTATAGATCGCGGTAAGTAAGCTTCCACGTGCGGAAGCCGTTGTAGAAACGCAGCGCTTCGCGGCCGTCCAGACGGCGGATTTCCGCCAGCACTTCTAGAAGGGTCTGCATTCGAGCGGACGCGATTGCGGTTCAGCCGCTCACGATCTGCGGGATCGGGTCGCCGTAGACATCCGTGAGCCGCATGTTGCGCCCGTTGTAGAGGTAGGTGAGCTTGGTATGATCCATCCCCAAGAGGTGCAATACGGTGGCGTGCAGATCGTGAATGGAAATGGGCTGCTGTTCGGCCTTATAGCCGAATTCATCGCTCGCGCCGATGGCTTGCCCGCCCTTGACCTTCGCACCCGCCATCCACATGCTCATGGCGCCGGGATTGTGATCGCGTCCCACGCCGCGCTGCGAAATGGGCATGCGTCCGAACTCTCCGTGCCAGACCACGAGCGTCGAATCCAGCAGGCCGCGCGCTTTGAGGTCGGTCAGGAGCCCTGCAATCGGGCGGTCCACCTCCGCCGCGTGCGTCGTATGATTCTTCTTCACGTCGTCATGCGCGTCCCACGTATCTGTATTCTGGTTGCCCAACCCGCCGTGATAGAGTTGCACGAAACGCACGCCGCGCTCCACCAGCCGGCGCGCCATCAGGCACTGTCTGCCAAACGGCTCCGTGTTTTTTTCGTCGAGCCCATAGAGTCTCCGCGTGGCTTCCGTCTCGCGATTCACATCTACCGCTTCCGGCGCACAACCCTGCATACGATACGCGAGCTCATATGATGAAATGCGGGCCGCCAGTTCGGAACTCGACGGATGTTTTTCTAAATCCAGCGCATTCAGGCGGCCCAGCAGATCCAGCCGGGCGCGCTGCTCCTCTGGTGTAACGTATGCCGGCGGTTTCAGATCGATGATCGGGTTCTCCGAGGCGCGAAAAACGGTTCCCTGATACGCCGCGGGCATGAAGCCGGCGCTCCAGTTGGCTGGTCCGCCGAACGGTCCGCCGCGGGCATCGTAGATCACCACAAATGCGGGCAGATTCTGGTTTTCCGTTCCCAGCCCGTAAGTCACCCACGATCCGACGCTCGGAAAACCCATGCGCACCATGCCGGTGGCGATCAAATAGTGCGCCTGCACGTGGTCGTTGGACGTTCCATAGACCGAGCGCAGCACCGCCAGTTCATCCGCATGTTGGGCGATACACGGAAAAATTTCCGAAACGTCCAGGCCGCTTTGCCCGTACTTACGAAAAGTGAACGGACTGGGCATCAGCGGTCCCGGGTTGCCCTGCCGGACGATCACCTCGCCTTTCCCTGTCAGCGGCTGCCCCGAGTATTTCCGCAGCGCGGGCTTAGGATCAAATGTATCGACGTGGCTCACGCCGCCCGACAT
>DATLVQ010000194.1:0-17763 GCA_035577325.1 Bryobacteraceae bacterium
AGTGGATTGGTTTACAAAGCGTAACGAGGAGCGCTCTATCCCGATCGGCGTGGCTGGCTACGGAGAAGGCGGTCTGATCGCGCTTTACAGCGCCGCACTCGATCCACGCGTCGAGGCCACACTGGTCAGCGGCTACTTTCAAGTGCGCGCGGGGTTGTGGAAAGAGCCGATCTATAGGGACTTATGGGGCCTGCTGCGCGAGTTCGGCGATGCAGAACTTGCGAGCCTCATCGCCCCCCGCGCGCTCGTCGTCGAGGCAGCGCGCGGGCCACGTATTTCCGGACCTCCGCCGCCTACGCAAGAACGTCGGGGCGCCACGCCGAACGGCACGCTGGTGGACCCGCCGCTCGACTCCGTGCGCGCCGAAGTCGAACGAGCGCGGCTGCACTTCACAAAGCTTGACGCCGGCCAGCGTCTGCGGTTGATCGTTAGCGGCGATGGCCACGGCCTGCCGGGGTCCGAGGCCGCCCTACAGGCGTTCGTGCAACTGCTGGGTGTTCGCAGCCGGCTTCGCGCGCCGGGTGCATTGCCTGAAACCGCCGGGCGTAATGCGGACCCAGCCGAGCGTCAGCACCGGCAATTCGCGCAGCTCGTGAGTTTCACGCAAAAGCTGATCCAGAGGTCGGCGGTCCGGCGCGTCGCGTTCTGGTCGAAGGCCGACTCGTCATCGCCCGAACGATGGGGCCAGACTACGCGTTTTTACCGCGACTACATTTGGGACGAGGTGATCGGGCGGCTGCCGCCACCTAGCCTGCCGGCAAATCCGCGCACGCGCTTGATTTACGATGAGCCAAAGTTTCGCGGGTACGAGTTGGTGCTGGATGTCTGGCCTGACGTGTTTGCCTACGGCATTCTGCTGGTTCCGAAAGATCTCCGGCCAGGGGAGAGGCGTCCTGTGGTGGTTTGCCAGCATGGGTTGGAAGGACGCGCTTCCGATGTCGCCGGTCCGCAAGCCGACGAACGTTATTATCATCGCTTCGCTGTGAAACTCGCGGAACAGGGGTTCGTGACCTATGCTCCGCAGAACCCATACATCGGCGAAGATCGGTTTCGCCTCATCCAGCGCAAGGGCCACCCTGTCAAGCTGGCTCTGTTTTCATTTGTATTGGGGCAGCATCAGAGGACCCTCGAGTGGCTGGCTTCGCTTCCCTTTGCCGACCCGCAGCGCATCGGTTTTTATGGGCTCTCCTATGGAGGCAAGACGGCGGTTCGCGTTCCTCCCCTGCTGAATGGTTACGCCCTCTCCATATGCTCCGCCGATTACAACGAATGGGTCTGGAAAACCACCAGTGTCGATTCGGCCTACAGCTACATGCTGACGCCGGAGTACGACATGCTGGAATTCGATTTTGCCAACGTCGTCAACTACTCGGATCTCGCGAAGCTGATGGCGCCGAGACCGTTCATGGTGGAGCGCGGACATAACGACACGGTGGCGCCAGACGAATGGGTCGCTTATGAGTACGCCAAAGTGCGCTGGTTCTACGATATGCGGATGCGCCTGCCGAACCGCACCGCAATCGAGTTCTTCAACGGTCCGCACGAGATCAATGGACAAGGCACGTTCGAATTCCTGCACCAGCACTTGCGCTGGCCGTAGGATCAACCGCGGCTTCCTCGGCGATATAGTCGACTGGCGCACATCTGCGAGCTTGTTGCGCGTCTTGCACGAATTTCGCGTTCGTTTTCAGGTCTGCAGGCTGGTCCTGCTCTGATTCAGGCCAGAAGAACCGGCCATGCTCTCACTGCCCTTGACCCCAGCCACCCCCGACATTACAATCCCGCCATGCGCAGTTTAACCCTGTTCGTCGCGATCCTGCTCTCCATTGCTACTCTCGCCTCCGCGCAATCCAGGACAAAGCGGTACCTCTACCTCAGCATGCCCGATGCGTCCCAGGAGGAAGGCCGTTCCGATCCTCCCGGCATTCTGATCTTTGATATCGACAACGGCCATAAGCTGGTCCGGCGCATAAACGTCCCCATTTTTGGCGAAGGCCTGCGCGGTTTCGCCGGCAACCTCAAAATGCATCGCGTGTATTTCTCTTCCACCAATCATCGTGTCGGCGCCTTCGACTTAGAGACCGAAAAGATCATCTGGCAAAAGACCTACGACGCAGGTTGCGACCGATCCGCCATCACCATGGACGGCACGAAGCTCTATGTTCCCACCGGCTGGTGGTATTCCGGTGACGATAGCGGTGTTCTCATTGTCAATGCGGAGACGGGCGAGCTCATCAGGCGAATCAACGTCGGCCCGCAAGCCCATAACAGCATCGTGAGTCTCGACGGCCGCCGCATGTATCTATGCACCAGAACGATGTTGTCCATCTTCGATACAGCCACGGATCGCATGATCCGGCAGATCAAGGACGTGGGCGAGCAAGGCATCTTCCCTTACACCATGGACAGCCAGCAGCGCATCGGCTACATTTGCCTCGGCGATCATGTGGGATTTGATGTGGTCAATCTGCAAACCGGAAAGGTTCTGCATCGCGTTCTCGCCGGAGATACGCCAATTCCCCATCGAACGCATGGCTCGGCCCTCACGCCCGATGAGACGGAATTGTGGATCAGCGATCAGGTGGGCAAAAAGCTATTCATTTTCGATGCCACCAAAATGCCCCCGACTCCCAAGGGCCAGCTTGAGTTGTCCCAAGGCGGTCACGGCTGGGTCTCGTTTAGTCTTGATGGTCAGTACGCATGGACCCACACGCCTGACGTGTTCGACGCCAGGAACAAGAAACTGGTCGCCATACTAAAAGACGAAAACGGAAAGCCGGTAAGCGGTTCGAAATTTATCGAAATCCATTTTCGCGACGGCAAAGTCGTCCAAGTGGGCAATGAATTCGGACTGGGACGCAAATAGCCCGTCTAAGGTTTTTCAAGCAGCTCATCCACATGCCAGTACTGTGTCCGCGTCTGGTTAGCGGCGCGTACCCGGCTCACCATCTCGACTGTAATCGGTTCGGAGGGTGCGCCGAACTGCCTGCGGATGTATGACAGCAGGGACACGACTTGCGTGTCCGATAAAATCTGCCCGAATCCAGGCATTTCCCGATCATAGGTTTTGCCGTCCACTACCATTGGACCGCGGACGCCGTGCAGCACGATCCGAATGAGCCGACTCGCCGGTCCATTTACCCACTGCGAGCCGGCCAAAGCCGGGGCGTCACCCATTCTCTGCCCGTCATACTGATGGCAAGCTGCGCAGTAATTCTGGAATTGAATTTGGCCGGGCTCCGCCTGGGGCAAGCGAACTTGCCGGCGATGGTTCCCGCAACCGGCCAGTACCACCAGCAAACAGAAACAGGTCACAGAAAGGACACGATATTTCCGCACGGTCGCTCCAGCCTTTTGCGAATGTTCACGATATACTTCTCCTGATTATCACCAAATCCCGGTAGAGGAACGTCAAACATGAAATCGCCATCCATACTCGCTTTTTGGTTTCTGGCAGTCGCACTACCCGGCGCAACGGCGCATGCGCAACCGCAAAGCCAGGTTGCGATTCCCAAACTGTATAACACAGCCAAACAAAAGCTCCTGGACGGCAAGCAGGTCTTCAGCTTCACGCAATCGCGCATGGATATTGCTGGCTATTGCGAGTCCGCGAAGCATTACGACTACACATGGTTCGAAATGCAGCACAGCACGCTCGAGTTCAGGGACATCGAGGCGATGATCGCCGCCTGCCCGCACGCCGGCGCCATTCCCATGATCCGCCTGCCCGACGCGCAGGAATGGCACATCCAGCACGCCACCGACATCGGCGCGTTGGGCGTCATCATTCCCACGGTCGACGACGTCGACAGGGCGCGGGAGGCCGTCAAGTGGGCGCGGTACCCGCCGGTCGCGCGGCGTAGCGCGGGCGCCGGCCAGGCCGCGAGCATCTGGGGCATTAATGGTATCAACTATCGCCAAACTTTCAACGACAACATGCTGGTTGTGATTATGATCGAGACGCCCACCGGCGCCGCGAATGCCTATGACATAGCGTCTGTGCCGGGCGTGGATGTCGTGATTATCGGCAACAACGATTTGAGTTCGTTCTCGGGATTCCCCCAGAACGACGACCGTTATCAGCAGTTGATGAACAAGATTCACGATGAAACACTAAGGGCGGGCAAATTCTTCGGCCAGGCCAACGCCCAACTCTATGCGTCGGGCCACGCGCTCAGCAAGGATGCCCGCTTCTTCCAAAACGGTCCCTCGAACGATGGATGGAAACCACCCGCTCGCGGCGGCACAGTGAATCCAAGCGCCCCGCCTCCGGGCGAAAAACCGGAGCCTTAGAGGCTACGGAACCGTGGACGGATTCTGCGGAATCAGTCGCGCGGATGCACGACGGAGAATTCCGGCTGGGCCGTGCGCAATATCCTTTTTTGTTGACGCAACCCGTCTCATTCCTGCTGCCGGACTACCCGAGCCGTACCTGGCGATCGGCCCTGCGAGTCAACCTATGGCCCGGAATACGTCCATATCAGACTCGTACAGGTCCCGGAGCTTTATTGGGATTGAACCTGCGTGATGAACCTGGCCAGCCTTGATTGTCAGGTGGGGAACGATTCTCTTGTTGCCCTGGCGCACTTTCATATGGGTATCGGTGAAAGAGAAGTTGCCGGACTCGAGTTCAAAGACCAGCGCATCGGCCTGAGCGCCCGGAGCCAGAGTGCCGATCTGCCGTTCCCTGTTCAGAACGCGCGCCGGGATGGCGGTCGTCTTCAGCACTACATCCTCGAGTTTCATCCCGAGACAAAGCATTTGCGACATTACCTGTGGCAACGACACGCAGAGCGGTTCGGGCGCCGAATACCGGTGGAGATCAGTGCTGATGGTATCGGGATAAAAGTGATGTTCGAAAGCCTTGCGGGCGGTATCCCAGGAGAAGCTGCCACAGCCGTGCCCTACATCGAAAATGACGCCGCGGCTGCGGGCCTCAAGCGCCTCTGGGAGGACGGCTTCGGAGATCATACCGTTGCCCCGTCCATGGAAACAGTGCGTCAGGATGTCGCCGGGACGGAGGCGCCGCAGGATTTCCGATTCTTCCGCGCCGCGGCTGATGTGCACCATCAGGGGCACTCGCGCGTCGCGTGCAGCTGAAAGCGCCTGGTCCAAAGCGGCCAGGCCGTGATTCGCAGTCATGGCCCCGATTCGCAGTTTGACGCCGACCGCCCGGTCCGGATGTTTCGCGAGGACGGCGGCGGTCTCGGCCGGGCGCGCATACCGCAGATCCACAAGCTCTTCCGCAAACGGAGCGTGGAGTCCCATGAACGAGATGTGGACGAAAGCGAGGACATCGGTGAGGCAACGATCCAGCACCGTTCGGCGGAATTCGGGAAAGTTCGCATAGCCCGTGCTTCCCGCGTCCACCGCTGTGGTAACGCCGTGATTCAGGCACATCAGAGGATCTACACCGTACAAGTTGCCCTCGTACCAGTGGCCATGAAGATCGATGAGCCCGGGACAGACGTATTTGCCGGCGACGTCGCGAACATCGGGGCAGCCGGCCGGGTCGAGGGTGGGCCCGACCTGGGCAATCCTGCCGGCAGTGATACCCACGTCGGCTCGTTGATTGAGCGATTGCGCCGGGTCGATCACTTGCGCGCCGGTCAATAACAAGTCAAACGGCACGCGCGTCTCCGGGTTCGACCATTTCTTCCGTTTCAGCCGCGCGATAGAACGCCATAACGATCGCCAGCGCACGCGTGCTCTCTTCCGCCGACGGCCATGGCTGTCGGCCCGTGGCGATGCTGGAACAAAACTCGGCGATTTCTCCACCGATGCCAACCTGCACCTTGGTGACATGCGGCTCATCGGTATAAAGGATCTTTTCCTGATGGCCCTTGGCGTTCCACAGCTCATATCCACGCCAGGTGTGGACGACGATGGTGCCGCGGCTGCCAATGATCCGCAGATCACAGACGAGCGGATGTGATTCGCGCATGAACGCCAGGGTGATCTCCGCGGAAACCCCGCGCTGGAAACGGAGAAACATCTGAGCCGCATCCTCGACATCTGAACCGAAGTAGGGGTTGGCTGCCGATCCCGCGACGGATGTCACCTCGTCGCCGGTGAACCAGCGCAGCCGGTCAATCAGGTGGATGCCTGACGTGAGGGCCGCGCCTCCGCCGGCGAACCGGCGCTGCAGGTACCACGGGGGAAGATCCAGAAATCCGAGATGCTCGAGCGCACAGTCGGTGCAGGCGACGATATCTCCAATGGCGCCGTCGTCAATAAGTTTCTTCGCCTCTTGAAGCTCGGGGTAGAAGCGGTGGGTCATACCGACGTAGAGTACGCGCCCGGCGGCTCTGGCCGCCCGGAGCATGCATTGCGCTTCTCCGACATTGACTGCGATCGGCTTCTCGACCAGCACATGCTTGCCGCATGCGAGCGCATCGCTCGCCGCTTTGCAATGCAAATAGGTGGGAAGGCATACGCTGACAGCATCGACCTCGCTTCTGAGGAGGTCCTCATGATTCGCGTAAGCGCGAACGCCTGGGGGCAGGCCGCTGAGACGGTCTGATTGTGCATCCGCGACCGCGGTCAACCGCGCGCCTGATTCGGCAAGCCATGCTTGCGCGTGAATCTTTCCCGTATAACCGTACCCGATCACCCCGACTCGCAGCGGACTCACTCGCCGGCTCCCGGCATCATGAATCTACCCACTGCGTAACGTAATCAGGCGAGAGTTTGAACGAGACCGGTATCATGACGGCGCGAGCAATTGTATTATATGGAAATTCGATACGCGATCGCGCGTGCGGTGCGGCGTCCACCGCGCGCGATTTCGTACGGACATGAAAATGCCCATCGTCACAGTCACAGGACCGATTCCGGCGTCAGAAGCCGGATATACGCTTTCCCACGAACATCTGCTTATCGACCTGTGGAATCTGACGCGAACCTATGATGGCATCCTCGACGATGAATGCCTGGCGATTCGCGAACTCGCCGAATACCGCCAGGCCGGCGGGGGCAGCCTGGTGGATGCCACCAGCGGCGGGTTGGGCCGCAATCCGCTCGCGCTGCGCCGCATCTCGGAAGCTGCAGGCATCCGGATCATCATGGGCTCCGGCTGGTACCGTGAGCGTGTTTATCCTGTGTTCGTTTATGAGCGCGATGCGAATGATCTTGCAGATCTGATCGTCGCCGACGTTTTGCGGGGTGCGGACGGTACCGGCGTCCGGGCCGGCATCATCGGCGAGATCGGGACCGAGCGCAAGCACATAAGGCCGGCGGAGGAACGCGTTTTTCGCGCGGCGGCGCGGGCGCAACGCCGGACCGGCGCATGCGTTATGACTCACACCACGCACTTCGGCGAGCTGGCGATGGAACAGATCGCCCTGCTGAGGGAAGAAAATGTGCCGCCCGATAGAATTGCAATCAGTCATCTCGGCGACCGGCACGATGCGAAAGAGTTGCTGAAAATCGCGCGGGAAGGAGTATTCGTCAGCGTTGACAATATCGGCTATGCAGGGAACGGGTACCCGCCCGATGAAGTCCGCATGCGCAACGTATCGCTGCTGATCGCGGAGGGGTTCCTCGATCAGGTTGTGCTCGGCGGTGATATTTGTCAAAAGAGCCATCTAGCCGCATATGGCGGAAAGGGCTACGCTCACGTGCCGCGCTGCTTTCTGCCATTACTGCGCGCCAATGGCATTCGGGAGGAAGCGATTTTTCAGATGACCGTGTCGAATCCGGCGCGCATGCTGGACATCCCGGATGATTCGCCCGCCGGCGCCGCGACATCGATGTCTCAGGAGCAAACTTAAGTGCACATTTACGAAAGACTCGGGGTTCGACCCCTGATCAATGCCCGGAGCTTCAGCACGAAAGCTGGCGGCTGCGCTCTGCCCCGCGAAGTGCTGGAAGCGATGTCTCAGGCAGCCGAATGCTGCGTACGCATGGATGAGCTGCAGTCTGCCGCAAGCGACGTGATCTCGCGGTCCACCGGCGCGGAAGCCGGAATCGTAACCAGCGGCGCCGCAGCAGCCCTCACATTGGGCGCGGCGGCGTGTCTGGCTGGTTTGGACGTGAATCGCATGAACCGTCTGCCCGATACGAATGGGATGCCGGACGAGTTCATCGTGCATCGCGCGCATCGCAACGATTATGATCACGCCGTACGCGCCAGCGGCGCCAGATTCACCGAAGTCGGATTTGGTTATTACACGTTCGCATACGAAGTCGCATCCGCAATCACCAACCGGACTGCCGCCTTGTATTACCAGGCGGGTGTGAATCACGGAGTGCTTCCACTGGATGAATACGTGGAAATTGCCCATCGCCACAGCCTTCCTGTACTGGTGGACGCAGCAGCGGAGATGCCGCCGGCCTTTAACTTGAACACGTTTATCAGAGCGGGTGCGGACCTGGTGGCATTCAGCGGCGGCAAACACATACAAGGACCACAAGCTACCGGCATCCTTTGCGGCCGCCGGGACCTTATCATGTCGGCCGCGCTGCAGCACCAAGATATGGATGTGTTCCCGCAAACATGGCCTCTGCGCGCGTTGATCGAGGACGGAACCCTCGCCGGACCGCCGCATCATGGGATCGGCCGCGGCTTCAAGGTCGGGAAAGAGGAGATTGCGGGTCTGGTAGCCGCGCTCGAGTTATATCAGAAGCGTGATTTTGCGGCGGAGCGGGCGCGCTGGACCGCGGATCTGGAATGCATTGCAGCAGGGATCAAGGGCATGCCAGGGCTATCCGCGCGCGTCGTGTATCCGCAACCGAGCGGGAAGGAAGTGCCGGGTCTGAACGTGCGTGTCGACGCGGCCGCCGCCGGGATGGACGCGCATGCAGTGATCAACGCTTTACAAAGTGGCGAACCGCCAATATGCGTGTTTGAAAAGATTGCCGACGCAGGTGAAATCGTTTTCTTCCCAGAGGCTTTGCGCGCGGGAGAGGCGGCCGTAGTAGCCCGGCGGCTGCGCACAGTGCTCGAACGCTCCGAGCCAGCGACCATCGCAACCAAAACCCCCGCGGCTACGCGACCCGGTTAGCCCGCCGCTGCACTTCCCGGATCATCTCGGCCGTCGTCATCGAAGAAGGCAGATCTCGTGGCTTCTTGCCGACGCCTTCGAATACCGCTGCCGGGTTCCACTTGGAGTAGAGCAGAGGCGGCAGGAGCGCGTCATTTTTCTTGTAGAGACGCTCTGGTATTTCCGTCCACTCCGAGTATCTGGCCTGATCGCTGCGGGCGTAATAAACGTGCAGCGTGCGTCTTTGGCGGGAGTGCGGCTTGAGTTTTCCCGAATGAATGCAACGGCCGTGAAATATGATCGCGGTTCCGGCAGGTCCGATCACATCGAACTCAGAGCCGGGAGTGACTTCTGTCGGATTCAGATTGACGCCGCGATAATGGCTGCCGGGAATAATACTGAGGCAATGGTCGTTCTCCGTCACATCGGTCAAGTAATACACAAGCGAGACGTACTCGATTTCCATGCGGCGGTTATAATCTCGCGTTGCATCCCGGTGCCAGGCTTTTATGTCCTGTGACTTCGTTGTCGGGTTTCGAATTATAATTTCGAACTCCTCGAATGTGATCAACTCCCCGAGGAAGCTCCGCAGAATTCCGAACGTGACCGGGTTCTCGATCGTGAAATCGAATTCAGCCGTGCGTGAGATGACATCGGGCGTCTCCATCAAGGATTCATCGAATGTGACCCATGCATCGCTGTATTTCTCGAGATCGCGATCCACCACCCGGTTCAACTCCGATATTTGCGCTTCGGAAAGCGCGTTGGGAATGATCAGAAATCCGCGCTCTTGAAATTCAAGGGCGAGTTCCCGGCGATCGGCTATCTCCGTTATTGCGCTAGTGATGTTCATGTATTTACATTCCGGGCATCGAGATATACGATGATACAGCGGCTCAGCGTCTATCCTAAGAGCGCACCGCAATGTGGTCAAGACTCTTGCCGGTTTCGTCCAATCCGTGGGACGGAATTGACGGAAGAAAAGTTCACCTCCCGCTAGACGTTACCGGTGATGTCTTTATCCGGTTCCGGTCGCCCCATACGGATTCGGTGTGCGCCAGGATCTCCTCCGGCGTGAACCAGAAGCGCTTGGCCTGACGCCGGCTGTGCAGCTTGGCCATATCGTTGTAATGCGGCGATTCCGTGTGCTCCGATTCTCCATAAGGCAGCAAACTCCAGATTTCCTTCGGATTGCCTTCCACGACAATCAACAAGTCACCCCACCCGTCATTGCAATACATCTGACCGTTCTCTTGTTCCGGACCTTCGTCCGGGTGCAGGACATCGTAAAGTGCCGTGCCGTCCATGGGAAATGTTCCGCCACGGACAAGCACGTTGATGTTACCCCACTGGACTTCCGAGTTGCCGAATTGCTTGCCGATGTGCGCGACGGCATGCTCGAAAGCTTGCCGGGCGTGGTCTTGCTCTTCCAGCGAAGCGAGATCGATCTTTTTTCTGCCGTAGTGTACGAACCGGGAGAAGTTACCACCGAATAGCTCCTGATACGCGCGTCCCCAAAAGTACACGTACGTGTAAGCCACGGAGTCTTCACCGGACCGCCGGTCCCACGCTTTCACGAGATCGAGGGCACGCCTCACACGCGGATCCTGGCTCGGTTTGCCGCCATAGGCACGCTCGAGAAGAGGGACGATGACGTCGGCCGCCATGATCGTGGTGTCAAAGGCGAGCTCCTTCATATCCGCAAGCGTGAACTTCTTTTCCTGTCCTAGAACTTGAAACAACCTCTCGGCTCGCGCATTCAGCGCTTCCTCGCCGGCATCCGGCGGTGGCGTGACACGCAGATAATATGGCGCTGGCGCGAGGGGATTGAGCCCGGAGTTTTTCGTGGCGACCCAGGGCGGATTGTTGCAGTTTTGGAGAAAACCCGATTGCGGGTTCAGCAACTGGGGATAGACTTCAAATGGCAGGTACGGCCCCCACTCGGTGTCCCTCGTCCAGCCGGGAACCGGTTTCGACCAATCGTAGCCTTCCGCCCGGCGTGCGACATTTCCGTTGTGCACCCAATAAATGTTCTGAGAATCCGAGTACAACAAATTCCAGCGCGGCATCAGTTGGCGCGCCAGTGTGGCTTTGAATTCGGTCAGATTCTGCGATTTCATCAAACCGTACATCCCGGTCGAGTAGTTCACACCGTCATAGTTCGGCAGCTTTACCGAATAAGCGCGGTTTTTCTCGCGATCGAAATTCACGATGGGTCCGTGATGCGTGTAATAGAGCGGAAGGTTGACAACGTCCATGCCCTTCGGTCCTTTCACACGGAAGGTCTCGGTCTCTACGCGGATGTCGCGCCAGCGCCCGTCATAAAGGTACTGCAGGCGATTCTCGGGGTTTAGCTTCTCCTCGTATACGTCGGCCATATTGGGCTCATTCCATGTAGCCGACCAGGTAATCTTGTCGTTGAACCCGTCAAGGAAGAATGGACTGCCGAACCAACTGATACCGGCGGCGTCGAGCTTTCCGGGCGTGATCAAATGCGCCTCATAGTTTTGAAAGCGGTTCGCCCATGGCATGTGGGTATGCTCGACATGCATGATGCGGCCGTTAGCCGACTTGAACGGCGCGATGGCCCATTGATTCGATCCAAAATCGGGGAACTCGTGCACCTGTTCGTTCATTTTCTGCAGGGCGTCGTGGATACTGTAGAAACGCATGTAATGGCTGCGCTCGAGAGCTTCGATGTCCTCCGCCGTGACCGAATCGATCCACTCCGGCACTTGAGCGCGATGCGCCGCAATGTAGGCATTTACGCCGCGCGCGAACGCCGCCAAAATCTTGTAGGTATTGGGATCGATTTTTTCCTTGTTCTCGATGACGCACTTCTTGGTTCGGAGAAGGCGCTGGAGATAATCTCCGTCCCAGCGGTATTCATACGGGATGAAATGTAAATAGCCGTCGCCGAGAGCCGTGAAGCCCTGAATCTCCGCGCGGCGGCCCTGGGCATCGCGATACTGCAGCATCATGCGCTCCAGATGATCTTCCGCTTGCGCGTAGCCATATCCGAAGAAGGTGGCTTCCTCGGTTTCCCCCACAACGTGTGGCACGCCATAGTTATCGCGGTAGATCGTTACCTGCCCGGCAAGGGGATCGGCATTGCAAACCGCTGTCATGCCCAGCAGGAATACGGGAATTCGCAGAATGGATGGATGCCTCATGCTGTCCTCGAATTACGCGGAATTGTACCTCCAACCATGCGGCACCGGTCTCAGCGTCCAGGCATTCGGACGAAAAAGTAGCAGCGGCTCATATGAAAAAGCCGCTCAATGTACGCGCTCATAGTCCGCCGGAAACAGGAATTTGATTCCGGCCAGCAATAGCACTGCGGCCCCGACCACGAGCAATGACGCGTAGCTCATCATGCGATGAATGCCCACACTCTGTTTCCACATTCCGGTGACGAGGGGAGCGAATCCGGACGTCAGGTATCCCGCCAGGTTCATGAAAGCCACGGCGGAAGCGCGGGTGTCCGCCGGCACGACATCGAAGGAGGAGATGTAAAGGTTGGCGAGGGCCAGCCCACCGCTCAAGCCAAATGCGATGGCTGCGAGCTTGGTGGCCAGAAGAGAATCACTGTTGCCGATCAGGTGAACGCATGGAGCCCCTAACAACAGCCCCGCGAAGATCATCCAGAAGCGCGATGCCTTGATCCATCGGTACAAATAGTCGGCCACAGTCGCACCCGCAAGCATGCCAACCATAGTCGCGGATTGCAGATAAACCGTCGCGGTGTAACCTGCGTCTGCCAGTCCAAGCGAAAATTTCTCATAGAGAAAATTGGGCAGCCACGTATATAACAACCACAACGTCAAATTAAACACGCCGGACACTACACACAACACCAGGTATGTCGGGATTCGGGCCAGCGCCGTAACCGCCAGCGTGCTCCCGGATTTCCTGGTCTCCACGTTCGCTTCTTCGCTGAAGCTTTTCAGAAAACGGAAGTACGGGTAGCAGTAAAGAATCCCGATCAGCCCCAGCGAATAAAACGCAAATCTCCACTGAAATTCCTGGGCCATGAAGCCGCCATACCAACCGCCCACTACAATGCCGGCCAGTTGCCCGGTGCCATACAGCGCAAAAGCCCGCGAGCGGTTTTCGGGACGGTGGGCGTTGGCCAGCAGCGCCACCGCGGCGGGCACGAACAGCGACTCTGTCACTCCGGTCAACGCGCGGCACATGAGAATCATGCCGGCGGCATTCGCTGCGCCGGTGAGCACTGTCACCCCGCTCCAAAGGAGCAGGCTCATTGCTACCAGCCGCCGTTTTGAATACCGGTCGCCGATCTGGCCCGCAATGGGCGAGCAGACTCCATACATCCACAGGAAAACCGACCCCGTAAGCCCGAGCTGAGCATCGGTAAACTTCAATTCGGATTTCAGAACCGGGAAGATCGAAAAAATTACCTGCCGGTCGCTGTAGTTCAGGCAGTAGGCGATCCAGGTGAAGCCCACGAGCAGCCACGCCCTTCTCTCGAAGGCCGCATCGTACTTCGTGGTGGTCGCTCCGGCGGTGTTCATCGGTTGTAGAACCGCTGGCTCACGTATAATCGAGCTCGAATTTTCGCCCCGACGTGAGCCCTCCGTCAACAATCAGACTCGCGCCGGTCACAAACGCCGAGGCATCCGAAGCCAGGTAGAGAGCGCACTCAGCCACATCAAGAGGCGCGCCGAGCCGTCCACCGGGGTACATTTTCCTGACCTGTTCCTCCAAGCCCGGCCTTTCAGAGTAAATCGCGATGCTGTTTTCGGTCATGATCGTTCCTGGACAAATGGAATTCACGCGAATGCCTTTCGGCCCGAATTCCATGGCAAGCAGCCGCGTCAACGACTCGACCCCGCCTTTGGACGCCGTGTAAGCCGTCAGAGAAAGACCCATCAAGGCGTTCACGGATGAAATATTCACGATGGAACCGCCTCCTTGCTCGACCATGCGCGCGATTGCGAACTTGCAGCAAAGGTACGTGCCCTTCAGATTCACTGCTATGACTCCATCCCACACCTCGTCCGGAACCTTCAAAATATCTCCGTCACCACGATAGACGGCGGCGTTGTTGACCAGAATGTCGATCCGCCCATAAGATCGCACTGTGGATTCGACCAACTGCCCGGCGTCTTCCGGCGTTGATACATCGGCTTTGACAAAAATCGCTTCACCGGTTTGCGCAACTATGTCGTTTACAACCTTACGGGCCGGAGCTTCGTCGATATCGGAAACCACCACGCGAGCGCCCTCACTGGCAAACAGCATCGCCGTTGCTTTCCCGATCCCCGTTGCAGAACCCGTCACAATGGCCGATTTGCCTTTCAGCCGCCCGCTTGCCCGGTCATCCTTTGAAGAGTTCATGGAGAATTTGGAGATTATACGACTAACTTCCGGCAAGACTCTTCCAACATGCTGGACGCGGGTCGAAAATCGGTCTCACAAAGACCGAGACTGTGGAGAACGGAGCCATAGAGACATGACGCGTTTACTCGTTTCACGCTGGGCGCTTTTGGGCGCGCTGGTCATTGCGGTCGCGGGATCCGCACATCCGCAGAGCCGGAACACCTCTATCCGGCTCGATCTGAATGACACCGCCGGCCCGCTTGAAATCGACCGCTTTGCGTTGGGGCAGGGCGGGTTATCAGAGGAGCCGATGTGGGCGGACCGCGTAGCTGAAATTCGCGATCTGCATCCCCGGCTGATCCGCCTTTTCATCCAGGAATATTTCGACCTGCTGCCCGAGCGGGGCCGCTACCATTTCCAGAAACTCGACGAATCCGTGGACCTGATCCTGAGGACGGGCGCGAAGCCGCTCATGAACATCGATTTCAAACCCAAGCTTCTCTACCCCGCGATCGATCACAAAATTGTGGATCCCACCAGCTACGAAGAATGGGAGCAGCTCATTTACAATCTGGTGCGCCACTATAAAGAGCGCGGCGCCGGAATCCGATATTGGGAGGTTTCCAACGAACCCGACATTGGTGAAGATGGCGGCTGCCCGTATCTGTTTACGCCGGAAAATTACACCCGCTATTATCAGCACACCGTCGCGGCCGTGATGCGCGCCGATCCCGAAGCGCGCGTCGGTGGACCCGCCTTGGCCAATTCCGGCTCGCCGATTTTGCCAGCCCTCCTTTCGTTTTGTGAAGCCGGCAAAGCGCCGCTGCATTTTGTTTCGTGGCACATCTATAACAGCGATCCGATGCGGGTTCGCAGCACGATCGAGCGAGTGAAAACGCTAATCGCCAGATACCCTTCGCTTCACCCCGAGACTTTTCTGAACGAGTGGAATATGGCGCTGCGCGATCCGCCAACTGATCCGCGGTTCCAGCCGTGTTACCTCACAGAAGTCGCATACCAGATGAAGTCCGCCGGGCTTGATTATTCCTGCTATTACCACATACGCGATTACCACGTGGATCTGGATAGGTTCGCCAAGTTCATGTCCCCGGTCGGAGCCGGGCTGATGGCTCGATGGTGGAACCGCAGTTCCCAATGGGACGGGCTGTTCGATTTTCAAAACCGCGTCAGGCCCTCATTCTATGCTTTCAAGCTTCTTTCGCGGCTGACAGGCGATAGAGTGCGATTAGACACGGGTGACGCGGCCGTCCACGGGTTTGCAACATGGGATCCCAAGCTGCTCGTCTATAACGTGCTGCTGTGGAACTACTCAACGACGCCGGTCCAGGCAGAACTGGCGATCGAAGGATCATCGTCGGATCTCACATTGCGTCAGGTGTTCCTCGATGCCAGTGTGCCGAGCGACGATGAGAACGCCCGCCTCAGGCCCCTGCCCTCACGTCAGCTCAAACGCGGCGACATGCGGATCAAAATCGATCTGGGCGGCTACGGCATTACCTTCCTGGCACTCGAAAAGCGTAATTAAACGGGCGATGCGGCTTGTTGCGCAGGCTGTCGCGGTTCGTGCGAAAGACTTGCGGCTTCTTACCGAGCATCACCGCGGCGAAATATGGACTGCCTTCTAAACCGCCCGCAAATAGTTTTCAGCATACTGGACGGTGCATTGAAGCCATCACCACGGGGCAGTATAGTCTTATCAATAGGTTCCGGAGGATGATTCCCGACAAGCGCGCGTCACCAGGCTGTGAGGTAAGAGCACGTTTGCGTACACTCGGGACCGCGGTGCTCCTGTTCACTCTTCTCGCCGGCGCCGCCTTGTCGGAAACTCCGAAAACTGAAACGGAACCGCGCGCATTTAGTATTTATCCGCTCGGTAACCGGCGCGGCGCCAGTTATGATGCACAAATTCGCGGAGTCAGGCTTCAAGACGCTGAGGCGCTTTGGTTCGAAACCGACGGCATTGAGGCGCGAATCGATTACGCGCAGCGCGATCCGGAATCGGATCCGAATGCCGTAACACCGCCGGATCTCGTAAACGTTCATCTATCCATTATCCCCGCGGCCAAACCCGGAACCTACCTTTTCCGCGTCGTGACGAAGCAGGGTGTCTCCAATGCAATCTCGATGCGCGTGACGGAGGAGCGCACTATCGCGGAACCCGAAAATCTGACCGGCGAACCTGACAACGCGCCTCGGCTGGGCGCGTTCCCGTTGGTGGTGAATGGCCGCATCGCGAAGAAAGGAGAAGTGGACTACTACCGATTCGATGCCCACCAGGGCGAGACATTGACCTTCGAAGCTTTCTCCGGATTTTCCGCATTCGATCCGGCGATCGCGATTCTGGAACCGTCTGGAAGCTGGTTCGATCCACACCGCCTGAATCGCGTTGCGTTTAACGACGAACCACTTTACTTTCCCGACTTCTCGACCGATGCCAGACTCGTACATCGCTTTGAGCGTGGCGGCTCATATCTGGTATCGGTGGAGGCATTCGAAGGGCAGGGCGCCTCCAACGACGTTTACCAGCTGCGCATTTCCGCGGGTGCGGGAACGCCCCCATCATTGCGAGCTCTTCCGAAACCCGGGTGGCAGGAGCATACGTTTACGCGGCGCGTATCGGCGGACTGGCTGAACCGGCTCCGCGAGCGTGGCGCTCTAACACCATCCGCGGACGATCTCGAAATATTCCATGCCGTCGAAGACTCGGTCAAGCCGCTGCCCGCTATGAAGGTGCCAGGCATTGTCGAAGGTGTAATCTCCCAGCCCGGTGCCACGCAGAGGATTGCCTTTCACATTAAAGATGCGCAGGATCTGGTCCTGGAGATTGAGACGGCGGACGCTACCGTCCCGCTGTTCAATCCCGTTGTTCGCGTGCTCGATTCCACTGGCCGCGAAGTGTTAACGAATGTCTACACGCAGCTGAACAACTGCGGCGGCTACATGATGAAGACCATCCAGCCGAAGACGTTGGTCTCGTTTCACGCCGCAGGCGACTATTCTCTCGAGATTCACGACATTACTACCGGCGCGGCCGGGACACATTTCGTGTACCGGGTGTTGATTCGTCCGCAGATTCCGCACATCGGGAAAGTCGAAGTCGAGCAGGAACGAATCAATCTGGAGCCGGGCGGGGCAAAACAGATCAGCGTCTCGATTGAGCGCGAAGAAAACTATCCCGGATTGGTTGCGCTGAGCGTCGAAGGGCTGCCACCCGGAGTACACGCTGTTGCCGGATCGGAAGCCGAAGAAGACAAGCCACCGCTGATGAACGGAGGCAAGCTCGAGCGCTACTTTCCGAAGAAACAGAAATCGGTGTTGCTTTTGATGGCCGCGCCGGATGCGCCCTTATCGTCCATGCCGCAAATGGCGCGCGTGGTGGCGCGCCCGATTCGGAACGGCAAGGTCGCGCAAGTGG